>NZ_PCZU01000175.1:0-16744 GCF_002887785.1 Rhodococcus sp. ENV425 | reverse complement strand
AGCCTGGTCCACCTGCCCCAGCGGGTCTTCGTCGCCCCGGCGGTCCGGAACCCGTTCCCCGGGCGCCGCGACGGGCGCCGGTCAGCTCGGCGCGGCGAGCGGGGCCGGCGGAGCGCCCGGCACCCGGTCGGCCAGCTCCGCGAGAGCAGCCGGGAAGCCGTCGGCCAGCCGCCACAGGTCCGGCAGCAGGTCGGGGCACGACTGCAGACCGAAGTGCAGGCCGCCGTCGAGCGACAGGACGGTGATGTTCAGGCCCGCGCCGTGGTAGATCGGCCCGAACGGGTACAGCGCGGTGATCCGCGCGCCGAGGTAGTACAGCGTGTCCGTCGGCCCGGGGATGTCGGAGACCACGAGATTGTTCAGCACCGGGAGCACGTTGGGCAGCCGCAGCGCCGAATACAACCGCAGGGCCGCCCCGAACGCCGCGCCCGGAGCCACCTGGCCCCAGCTGCCGAGCAGGTCGGGGTCGAAGGTGGCGTGGTGGGCCTTGGCCGCAGTCTCGTCCGCCGCGACGGCGTGCAGCCGCACGACGGGATCGGCGATCTCGGTGTGCAGCCGCCCCATCAGCACCGAAATCTGGTTGCCGGCGTCCCCCCGGGCGCGTCCGTGCACCGAGACCGGGACGGCGGCCACCAGGGGAGAGGCCGGCAGTTCGCCGCGGGCGGCGAGATATCGGCGCAGAACCGAGGCGCACAGGGCCAGCACGACATCGTTGACCGTGACGCCGAACGCGCGCTTGACCGCCTTCACGGCCGCGAAATCCAGCGTCACGAACGCGACGTTGCGACGGCCGGTGACGCGGCGGTTGAACGACGTCCGCGGCGCCGTGAGCGGCACCGCCATCGCCTCCCCTCGCCGCGCCCGGCCCACCCACCGGGGCACCATGGCCGCGCTGGACCGCACCGCGCGGGCGAGGTCCAGCGGCCGGGTGGCGAGATCGGCAACGCCGCCCGCGGCGACGGTCAGGCGGTTCGCCCCACCGACGCCGGGCGACTCGGGCCGCGGTGGCGGGGCGCCGGGTTCGCGGTCGCACAGCTGCGCCAGCAGGGTCGCCCCGGCGAGGCCGTCCACGACGGCGTGGTGGATGCGCGTCAGCACCGCGACCGAGCCGTCGGCCAGTCCCTCGAACACCGCGGTCTCCCACAGCGGCCCGGACCGGTCGAACCGCTGGGCGAAACGCTGCCCACAGAGCACGGCCAGTTCGGCCGCGGTGCCCGGGGGCGGCACGGTGAACCGGCGCACGTGCCGGCCGACGTCGAAATCGGGGTCGTCCACCCACACGGGATGGCCGGGATTGAGCCGGGAGTCGACCACTCGCCGGCGCAGCAGCGGCACCGCCGCAACGCGCGCCTCCAGGTCGGAGCCGAGCCGTTCGAAGGAGTAGCCGCCCGGCACGGTCGAGACGTCGAGCAGGGCCAAGCCGCCGATCTGCACGGGCAGCCCCGGCGAGTCGGTGTAGAGGAGCGCGGCGTCGAGCCCGCTGAGCCGACGCATGCCTCGATCATAGGACCGCGGGGTGCGCCGGTGCACCGCTCTCCGTGCCGTCGGCGACTCGGGACTCGGCGACGGCTCAGTGCTGCAGGCGCGTCACGCCCGCCGGGGGCAGGCCCGCCGCATACGCGAGCACCTCGCAGAACGCCTCCACGTGCGGTCCGAGCTCGCCGGACTGTGCGGTCCACGACGCCCGTAGCTCCAGCTGATGCGCCCGCGCCGGGCCGGCGATGTCGCCGAAGCGCACCGAACTCGTCGACGTCACGGTGCCGCCGAGCGCCGTCAGCGGCTCGCCGTGCGCGTCGAGCGCATCGACCAGCCAGCTCCAGGCCACCTCCGGCAGCAGCGGATCGGCAGCCAGGGTGGCGTCCACGTCGGCCTGGATGTAGGCGACGAGCCGCATGGTGCCGTTCCAGGCCTCGTCGCCCTCCGGGTCGTACAGCAGGATCAGCCTGCCGAACGCGTCGCCCTCCGATTGCTCGGGCACCAGGTCGGTGTCCGGATGGAGCACCTCCGCGCCCAGCGCATAGCTGTACGGAGCCAGCCGCTGCGGCGGCCGGATCGGACCCACCTCGATCTCCGGCCGCACGGTGGCCGCGTTCATCGAGTCGATGGCAGCGCGGAACTGGGCCGGCTCGGCGGGCGAGGTGGTCACGACAGCGGACGTTAGACCGGGTGACCGGGACCACGCGGGAGGCGCGCCGATTCCGGAGGGGTGGCCGGGCGTGGCAGCATGGGCAGCGACCCGTGCCCTTGGACGAACGAGGATCAATGACCGGCCTGGAGAACACGAACGTCGGCTCCACCCCGCGTGTGGATTACCCGACGCGGCGCCAGCTCCCGCAGGCGCCCCTGCTCGCCGCCGCGCGGGGACTCGAGCCGGCGCACCGGCCCGTGTGGTTCATGCGGCAGGCCGGCCGGTCGCTGCCGGAGTACCGCGAGATCCGGGCGAACATCGGCATGCTCGAGTCCTGCTTCGATCCCGAACTGGTCTGCGAGATCACCCTGCAGCCGGTGCGCCGGCACCGGGTGGACGCCGCGATCCTGTTCTCGGACATCGTCGTTCCGCTCAAGGCCGCCGGGATCGACCTCGACATCGTGGCCGGGACCGGACCGGTGATCGCGAACCCCGTGCGCACCGCGGCGGACGTCGCGAAGCTGCCCACCCTCGAACACGACGAGGTCGGTGCCGTCGCACGGGCGGTGGGGCTGCTCACTCGCGAACTCGGCGACGTCCCGCTCATCGGCTTCGCCGGGGCGCCGTTCACCCTCGCCTCCTACCTCGTCGAGGGCGGACCCAGCCGCAACCACGAGCGCACCAAGGCCCTCATGCACGCCGATCCGCGCACCTGGCACGCCCTGCTGGGGCGGCTCGCCGACATCACGATCGCGTTCCTGCAGGCTCAGCTGCACTCCGGCGTCGACGCGATCCAGCTGTTCGACTCGTGGGCCGGCGCGCTGTCGCTGGCCGACTACCGCGAATTCGTGCTGCCCCATTCGGAACGCGTGTTCGCCGAGGTCGAGTCCGCCGGCGTGCCGCGCATCCACTTCGGTGTCGGCACCGGCGAACTGCTCGGCGCCATGGGCGAGGCCGGCGCAGATGTGGTCGGCGTGGACTGGCGGGTGCCGCTGGACGTCGCCGTCACCCGGGTGGGGGCCGGAAAAGCGTTGCAGGGCAATCTCGATCCCGCGATCCTGTTCGCCGGACCCGAGGTGGTCCAGGCCGAGGTGCGCCGCATCGTCGCCGAGGGTGACCGCGCCCGCGCCGCGGGGGCGACCGGGCACATCTTCAACCTCGGGCACGGCGTCCTGCCCGACACCGATCCGGACGTCCTCACCGCCGTCGTCGAACTGGTGCACTCGCTGTGAGCGGTGCAGGAGCACCGAGCGTCGCCGTCGTCGGCGGCGGCATCACCGGGCTCGTCGCGGCGTACCGGTTGCGTCGCCTGCTCGGCGCGCACGCCCGGATCGTCCTCCTCGAGGGCTCCGAGCGGCTCGGCGGGAAGCTGCGCACCGTGCCGCTCGCCGGGGATCCGGTCGATGTGGGGGCGGAGGCGTTCATCGGCCGCCGCCCCGAGGTCCCCGCGCTGCTCGAGGAGCTGGGCCTGAGTGACCAGCTCGTGCACCCGTCCGGGGCCCGGCCGCTGATCTACGCCGGTGCCGCGCTGCATCCGCTGCCCAGCGGCACCCTGATGGGGATCCCCGCCGACGCCGGGTCGCTGACCGGTCTCGTCGACGCCGACACCCTTGCGCGGATAGCGGCCGAGCCCACCGTCCCGCTGTACTGGGACCGCGCCGGCGACGTCTCGGTGGCCGACCTGGTCGCCGACCGGTTCGGCGAGCAGGTGGTGCGCCGCTCCGTCGACCCCCTTCTCGGCGGCGTCTACTCCGGGCTCTCCGACACCGCGGGCGTGCGGGCCACCCTGCCGACCCTGGCCGCAGCCCTCGACGCGGGTGCCCCGAGCCTGAGCGAGGCGGTCACCCGTGCGCTGCCGGAGCCCTCGGACGCGCCGGTGTTCGGCACCCTGCGCGACGGCTACGGCACGCTGCTCGACGCGCTGGAGAAGGCCGCCGACGCCGAGATCCGGCACGCCGCCGCGAGCGGTCTGCGCCGCGCCGGCGGCCGCTGGAACCTCGACCCGATCGGACCCGTCGACGGTGTCGTACTCGCGGTGCCGGCCGACCGTGCCGCCGAGCTGCTCGCCGACGCCGTCCCGGCGGCGGCCGCGCAGGCGTCCCGGATCCCGCTCGCCTCGTCCGCGGTGGTGGCGCTGGCACTGCCGAGCGGTGCCGCGTTGCCGCAGAACTCCGGGATCCTCGTCGCCACCGGTGAGGACCTGTCCGCCAAGGCGTTCACCCTGTCGAGCCGCAAGTGGCCCCACCTGGCCGGGCGCGACGTCGCGCTGGCCCGCGCGTCGTTCGGCCGTTACGGCGAAGCCGCGATCGTCGACGCCCCCGACGACGAGCTGATCGCCCGCGCTCGCGCCGACCTCGCCACCGTCACCGGGGTCACCGACGAGCCCGTGGCCACGTTCGTCCAGCGCTGGCACGGCGGCCTGCCCCAGTACCGGGCCGGGCACCTCGACGTGGTCGCCGTCCTCGAGGACGCGATCGCTACCGTCGACGGCCTCGAGGTCGCCGGCGCGATGCTCCACGGCGTCGGAGTCCCCGCCTGTGTCGCATCAGGCACGACGGCCGCGACGCGGCTCGCTACGCGAGTGGCAGGATGAGCGGCATGGCACGTCTCGACTTCGACAAGCTCAACTCCACCCTCCGCTACGCGATGTTCTCGGTGTTCCAGGTCCGGCCCGGTGTCCTCGGCGAGGACCGCACCGCGGCGATCGAGGACGCGCAGAAGTTCTTCGCGTCCTTCGAGAACACCGATGTGATCGTCCGCGGCATCTACGACGTCGCCGGCGTCCGCGCCGACGCCGACTTCATGATCTGGACCCACGCCGAGCGGCTCGAGGATCTGCAGAAGCTCTACTCCGATTTCCGGCGCACCACCGTCCTCGGCCGCGCCAGCGCTCCGGTCTGGTCGAACGTCGCGCTGCACCGGCCGGCGGAGTTCAACAAGAGCCACGTCCCGGCCTTCATCGCCGGCGAGGACCCCGGCAACTACATTTGCGTCTACCCCTTCGTGCGGTCGTACGAGTGGTACCTGCTGCCCGACGCCGAGCGCCGCAAGATGCTCGCCGACCACGGCAAGGCCGGCCGTGGCTACCCGGACGTGCGCGCCAATACCGTCCCCGCGTTCGCGCTCGGCGACTACGAGTGGATCCTGGCGTTCGAGGCGCCCGAACTGGACCGCATCGTCGATCTCATGCGTGACCTGCGCGCCACCGAGGCCCGCATGCACGTCCGGGAGGAGACCCCGTTCTTCACCGGTCCTCGCGTCGACGTCGAGAAGCTGATCACCGCGCTGCCCTGACCCGCGCCGCGGCGCCGCCACCGGGGACGGCGCCGCAGCCCGGGCGTGCTCAGGCGGGCAGCCCCGCGATCCGCTCACCGATCCGTTTCGCCGCCTCGCGCAGCAGTTCCAGTTCCTCCGGTGTCAGGTCCAGCTCGACGATGCGCCGCACGCCGCGGCGCCCCAGGACCACCGGGAGACCGACGAACACGTCGCCGATGCCGTACTCGCCGTTCGGGCGCACCGTCGCCGACACGACCGTTCCCGAGTCGGCGACCATCGCCAGCACCATGTGCGCGGCGGCGGTGCCGGGACCGAAGAACGCGCTGCCGGACTTCAGCAGCCCCAGAACCTCCGCGCCCGAGGTGCGGGTGCGGTCGACCAGCTCGTCGAGGCGCGCGGCGTCGAGACGCGCGGCGATCTCCGGTGCCTGCGACAGCGGGATCACCATCTCCTCGCCGTGGCTCCCGAGCGCCACGGCGCCGAGCTCCCGCGCCCCCCCGGCCCCGTCCGCGGCGGCCAGCGCCCGGAACCGCCCCGCGTCGAGCAGCCCGGCCATGCCCAGCACCTGCTCCGCCGGCAACCCCGAGCTGCGCCACGCCTGGTACGTCATCTCGTCCAACGGGTTCGTCACCACGACGAGCACCACGTCGGGGGAGACCGCCGCCGCGCGCCCGGCCACGTCGCCGACGATCCGGGCGTTCGTCGCGGTGAGGTCGCTGCGACTCATCCCCGGCCGGCGGGCCTTGCCGGCGGTGATGATCACGTAGTCCGCGGGACCGGCCTCCTCCAGCGACACCGCCCCCCGTACCCGCGTCCCGGAGCCCGTCAGCGCGCCGGTGTGGGTCAGGTCCAGAGCGATCCCCGCCGCCAGGCCGGGTTCGACGTCGACGAGCACGACCTCGTCGAACACGTCCGCGTCGGCCAGGCGCATCGCCGAGATCATGCCGACGTGCCCGGCTCCGACCACCACCGCGCGGGCCGGGGCCCCGCCGGATTCGACACCTTCCGCCATCAACGCCTCCCTCTCGTCGGGTACGGCTGTCGCCGTCCGTCGATGCCCACGCTAGGTCCCCGGGCGCCGCTCGGCTCGCCGATCGGACGCTGCGCGCCCACTGGCAGACTGTGCCCCATGAGTTCTCGAGCCGTGCGACACCAGCACATGGCGCACTGGGGGATGTTCGAGGTCGAGACGGACGAGGGCGACGTCACCGCCGTGCACCCCTTCGAAGGCGACACCGACCCGTCGCCGATTCTCGCCAACGCCGTCGGCTCGGTGCGGCACCGGTCGCGCGTGGCCGGACCTGCGGTGCGCCGGGGCTGGCTCGAAGCAGGACCGGGCCCCAGCGACCGACGTGGGGTCGACGAGTTCGTCGCGGTGTCCTGGGACGAGCTGACCGAGCTGCTCGCCGGTGAGCTGCGGCGCGTGGTCGACACGCACGGCAACCGGGCGATCTTCGGCGGCTCGTACGGCTGGTCGTCGCCGGGCCGGTTCCACCACGCGCAGAGCCAGGTCCACCGGTTCCTGAAGATGCTCGGCGGTTACACCCGATCGGTGCACAGCTATTCGCTCGGCGCGACCGGCGTGATCATGCCGCGCGTGGTCGGCACGCACTGGAAGCTGTTCGCCCGCGCCACGAACTGGGACGTCATCGCCCGCGAGACCGACCTGATGGTGTGCTTCGGTGGGGTGCCGCTGAAGAACACGGCGGTCAACGACGGCGGCACCAGCCACCACCCCACCCGCGGCGCGCTCGACGCCCTGCGCGCCCGCGGCGGGACCGTGGTGTCGATCAGCCCCCTGCACGACGACCTGCACGGCGCCGCCGAGCGGCTCGCGCCCCGGCCCGGCACGGACGTCGCGGTCATGCTCGCCCTCGCCTACGTGCTCGCCACCGAGGACCTCGCCGACCGCGACTTCCTCGACCGCTACTGCGTCGGCTACGACCGGTTCGAGGACTATCTCCTCGGCCGCACCGACGGCGTCGCCAAGACCCCGCGGTGGGCAGCCGGCCTGTCCGGCCTGCCCGCCGAGGCCATCGCCGCGCTGGCCCGGCGCATGGCCGCGGGCCGCACCCTGATCACGGTCACCTGGTCGCTGCAGCGGGTCCGGCACGGCGAGCAGGCGCCGTGGGCGGGGGTGACCCTCGCCGCGATGCTCGGCCAGATCGGTCTGCCCGGCGGCGGCTTCGGGCACGGCTACGGCTCGATGAACGAACCCGGCATCGCGCCCGTCCCGTATCCGCTGCCGACCCTGTTCCAGGGCAACAACCCGGTCGACGACCTGATCCCGGTGGCCGCGATCTCCGACCTGCTGCTGCGGCCGGGGCAGGAGTACGACTTCGACGGCCGGCGCCTGACGTACCCCGACATCCGGCTCGTGTACTGGGCCGGCGGCAACCCGTTCCACCACCACCAGGACCTGGGCCGGCTGCGCCGCGCTCTGACCCGGCCGGACACGATCGTCGTGCACGACCCCTACTGGACCGCGACGGCCAAGCACGCCGACATCGTGGTGCCGTCCACCACGTCTCTCGAACGCGAGGATCTCAGCTGCACCCGCAACGCCCCGCTGCTCGTCGCGATGCACGCCGCCGCCCCGCGATTCGCCGACGCCCGCGACGACTACGACACGTTCGCCGCCCTGGCGCACCGGCTCGGCTTCGGTGAGCGGTTCACGGAGGGTCGCAGCGCCCGCGAGTGGCTCGAGCACCTGTACGGGCAGTGGCGTGGCTTCGTTCTCGCCGACGAGAACCGCGTCGAGACACCGCCCGAGTTCGACGAGTTCTGGCGGCGCGGCCACGTGCGGATGCGCAGCGAGGACGGGCTCACCCTGTTCGAGGAGTTCCGTGCCGACCCGCAGCGCAATCCGCTGGGCACCCCCAGCGGGCGCATCGAGATCTTCTCCGCCGATATCGACGGCTTCGGATACGACGACTGCGCCGGGCATCCCGCCTGGTTCGAGCCGGAGGAGTGGCTCGGGGGCCCGCGGGCGCAGCATTACCCGCTGCACCTGATCGCGAACCAGCCGAAGACCCGCCTGCACAGCCAGCTCGACCACGGCGCCACCAGCCAGGCCTCGAAGATCCGCGGGCGTGAGCCGATCCGGATGCACCCGGACGACGCGGCGGCACGCGGCGTGGCGGCCGACGACGTTGTGCGGGTCTTCAACGATCGGGGCGCCTGCCTGGCCGGCGCCGTCCTCGACGACGGCCTGCTGCCCGGCGTGGTGCAGCTGGGCACCGGCGCCTGGTACGACCCCCTCGACCCGGCCGACCCCGGCTCGATGTGCGTGCACGGCAACCCCAACGTGCTCACCGCCGACATCGGCACGTCGCGTCTCGCACGCGGTTGCACGGGCCAGCACGTGCTCGTGCAGATCGAGCGCTTCGACGGGGAACTGCCGCCGGTCCGGGCCTTCGACCCGCCGGTGATCCGCACGCGCTGACCCTTCCGGCTTCCCGTGCGCCGAGCGAATGTATCGCTCGCTACCGCTACGGAGATCGACGATACATTCGCTCGGAGCCGGGCCCGGCGGTCACAGCCCCAGCGAGCGCTGCACCTCCCGCAGCGTCTGCGCCGACGCCCGCAGCCCGGCGGCCTCGTCGGGCGACAGCGGGATCTCGAGCACCCGGCCGGCGCCGCGGCCGTCGACGATCGTCGGCAGCGACAGGCACACCCCGTCGATCCCGTGCGCGCCGCGCTGCAGTGTCGAGACCGGCAGCACCCGGTGCTGGTCCCTCAGCACCGCCTCCACGATCCGGGCGGTGGACAGGCCGATGGCCAGGTTGGTGGCCCCCTTGCCCAGGATGATCTCGTAGGCGCTGCGGACCACCCGCGTGGAGATCTGCTCCCGGATCGCGGCGTCGAACGCCGCCGCACCGTTCTCGTCCCGGTACTCCGTGGCCGGCACCCCGCCCACCGTCGCGCTCGACCACAGCGTGATCTCGGAGTCGCCGTGCTCGCCGACGATGAGGGCGTGCACGTTCTCCACCGCGATGCCGACGTGCTGCGCGACGAGGAAGCGCAACCGCCCGGAGTCGAGAACCGTGCCGGACCCGAGGATCTGTCCGGCGGGGGCGTCGGTCGCGCGGATTGCCGCATACGTCACCACGTCGACCGGGTTGCTGACGAACAGCACCACGGCGTCGGGGGAGAGCGCGAGGAGGGCGGGCGTGAGCTCCTGCACGATGCGCACGTTCGCCGCCGCCAGCTCGAGCCGTGACTGGCCCGGCTTCTGCTTGGCGCCCGCCGTCACGACGATCAGGTCGGAGCCGGCGGTGACGGCGAGGTCGTCGGCGCCGTCGATGCGGCACGCCGGGGCGAACTGGGTGCCGTGGTTCAGGTCGAGCACCTCGGCCCGCACCTTGTCGGTGTTCGGATCGAACAGGGCCAGCGAATCCGCGGAGCCACGGATCAGGCACGCGTAGGCGACGGCGGTGCCGACGCTGCCGGCACCGACGATCGAAACCTTGGACTTGCGGGACGCACGGGTCGTCGACATGGACTCGATCGTCGTCGCTCCGCGCTCGATCCGCAGCCCGACCCCGCGGCCGCTAGCCTTCGAACCATGAGCGTTCCACCGTTCGACGCCGTGCTGTTCGACTTCTCCGGCACGTTGTTCCGGCTCGAGGAGGACGAATCCTGGCTGGCCGACGTCACCGACGACCGGGGCCGACCGTTCGACGTGCACCGGCAGGCCGAGCTGATGCGCCGGATGACCGCCCCGACCGGCCAGCCCGTCGAGATGGATGCCGCCGAGCATCACGCCTGGATCAACCGCGACCGGGATCCCCGCTGGCACCGCGACGCCTACCTCACGGTGCTGCGCCGCTCCGGGGTCGCCGACGAGGAGCAGGCCCTCGGCCTGTACGCGAAGCTGACCGATCCGCGGTGCTGGACGGTGTACCCGGACACGGTCCCGGTGATCGAGGCCCTCGCCGGCGAGGGCCTCGCCGTGGCGGTGCTGAGCAACATCGCCTTCGACATCCGGCCGGCGTTCGCGGCGCTCGGCATCGACGACCTGGTGTCGGAGTTCGTGTTGTCCTTCGAGGTCGGCGCGGTCAAGCCGGAGCCGGAGATCTTCCGCCACGCCGTCGATGCGCTCGGTGTGTCCCCGGAGCGCACGCTGATGGTGGGCGACAGCGAGGAGGCCGACGGCGCGGCCCGACGCATCGGCTGCTCGTTCGCCCTCGTGGAGCCGCTGCCCACCGCCGAGCGTCGCCGGGGGTTGTGGCGGGCCCTGTTCGCGGCCGGCCTCAGTCCTTCGGAACCAGGCGCAGGGAGATCGAGTTGATGCAGTACCGCTGATCGGTCGGGGTCGGGTACCCCTCGCCCTCGAACACGTGCCCGAGGTGGCTGTGGCAGGACGCGCACAGTACCTCCACCCGGCGCATGCCGAGGGAGTCGTCGGACCGCAGGATCACCGCGTCGCTCGTCGCCGGATCGAAGAAGGAGGGCCACCCGCAGTGCGAATGGAACTTCTCGGTGCTGCGGAACAGTTCGGTCCCGCAGGCGCGGCACTCGTACACGCCCTCGGTCTCCGTGTCGGTGTACTCGCCGACGAAGGGCCGCTCGGTGCCGGCCTGCCGCAGCACCGCGTACTCCTCGGGGGTGAGGCGCGCGCGCCATTCGTCGTCGCTCAGGGACACCTTCGGCGCGGGTTCGGTCGGGACAGGGTCAGCCATGCGCTCCACGCTAGCCCTCACCACGGTTCGTCGCCACGAGCTCGGCCTGCGGCGCGGTCTTGCGTTCCGGCAACAGGAACGACGGCTCGATGCCGTCCGCCAGCCGGCCCTCCCGCCGGGCGGCCAGGTACCGGTCGAGCAGCACCGCGAAGATCACGATGAGCAGCAGCGACCAGCCGAACGTCGTCTTCATGTACTCGGCGGCGCGGCCGGCCTCCGGCCACCGCCCCGACAGCCAGCTGTCGTAGCTCATGAAGCCGTAGACCGCGAGCCACGCCGGCCAGTTCCGCATCACCGAGTTGGGCAGCACCACCGTCATCAGCAGCGGGAACAGCATCATCGAGTAGTACATCTGGCCGAGCGAACCGAGCAGGAACGACGCGGTGAGCAGCACCCCGGTGCTCGTGCCGACGAAGAACAGCTCGTCGTGGCGGCAGTACCGGTACAGCAGCCACAGCGAGACGACGACCATGACACCCAGCACGACGCGCAGCGCGAGGATCAACCACGCCGGCAGGCCGTAGTACATGCCGTTGCCGACGATCGCGCTGTTGAAGTAGTCGCGCGCCTCGAACAGGTACGGCGTGGTGCGCTCGACGAACGCCCACGCATCCACCGAGAGCGGCCACGCGACGAGCGTCAGTCCGAGGGGGACCGCCGCGGCGGTGGCGAACACCTTCCACTGCCGCCGCACGAACGGAATCAGCAGCAGCGGCGCGAGGATCGGTTTGACCGCGAACGTCAGCCCGATCGCGACGCCCGCCCACAGGTCGCGCCGCCGGAGCAGCAGCGCCAGGAAGGTGACCTCGCCGAGCAGGACGAGGCCGTTGATGTTGGTGAACACCAGGGTGTTCGTCACCGTCTCGGAGCTGAACGCCGCGAGCAGCAGGATCGGCGCGAGCACCGAGTCGAGGCCGTAGCCGAACATCCGCAGCAGCAGGTACAGCGCCACGATGATCGCGATCGCGTTGGCGATGATGAACAGCCACCGCGATCGCTCCGGGTCGATCACCGCGATCGGGGAGATCAGCAGGGTCCCGGACGGCGGGTACAGGTAGTGCGGGTCCACCCACTCGAAGTTCGCGGTGTACACGGGCCGGCGGTTGAGAAACGCCAGGGCCGCGTTGTAGACGGGGGTGAAATCGTCGGTGCGGAATCCGTTGACGGCCTTGACCGCCACACGGTGCAGCACCGTGAGCACGGCCAACGGCCACACAACGCACTTGACCACCTCCGCGGTGGTGCGGGCGGTGCGGGGCTCGAGGCGGCTGAGGAACACTACGGCACGGTACACCGGGAGCCGGTGGTGGCCACCCACCGTCCCCTCCTCGCGGCGCCGGGCCCGGGCCACGTCGGACGCGGGGTCACGCCGGGCACAGGCTGCCGTTCGGCGGTAGCGCACCGGTGTCGAGATACTCCGCCACCCGTGTCTGGATGCAGCCGGAGTGCAGGGCCGCGGAGTATCCGGCGCCCTGCCACGACAGCGCCGCCCACCGCGCCGAGACGGCGGTGAGGGCTCCGGTGACCGAGTCGAGCCCCGCGCTGCCGACGAGCGGGTCGGCGGCGCCCGTCGTCACCAGCACGGGCACGCGGACCTCCGCCGGCAGCGGCGGGGTCGGCATGCTCGGCCAGGCGCTGCACGCGGTGAGACCGATCGCCGCGTCGCCACCGAACAGTGGGTAGTTCGCCGACCACGTCCGCTGCAGTTCGGCGGCCCGTGCCGTCGTGGGCCACCGCTGCCCGTCGCTGCAGCGGGAGACGAACTGCCCGTCGGACAACAGCACGGCCTCGGCGGCGCCGACGAGCTCGAGCATCGGCGTCACGTCGCCCGCGCCGGCCGCGGACAGCGCGTCGGACAGCTCGCGGACCCGGGTCGGCGCGTCGCTGCGGGGAGTCCCCAGGAACCACGTCACCGCGGTGAGCAGGGAGTTCGACGACAGCGGGGCGAGCGTGCCGGCCGCGGCCCGGGCGTGCAGATCCTCGAGCGCGGCCCGCGGATCCGGGCCCAGCGAGCACGCCAGCGCAACGCACTGGCGGGCGAATGCGTCGACCGCCGACTCTGCGCCGCGCACCCGGCTCTCGGCGAGCATCTCGGCGTCGGCGGTGGCCGCGGCGGGGGAGTCGAGGACGAGACGGCCGAGGGTCGTCGGGTACTTCGACGCGTAGGCCAGGGCGACCGTGGCGCCGTTGCCGATGCCGAGCACACCGATCCGCTCGACCCCCCACGTGGTGCGCAGCTGCTCGAGATCGTCGGCGGCGTGGGCGGCCCCGAACAGCAGTTCCTGCGGCTGCAGGTAGTCGGTGCATGCGATGGTGGCCTGCCGGCCGAGCTCGGCGACCCGGTCGGGTCCGTCGCCGGTACGACCGAACTGTCCGTGGTCGGCCAGGGCGCGTCGGTCCGCTCCGAAGATGCACTCGATCGGCTGGGACGCACCGAGGCCGCGCCGATCCACCGCGACGACCGGCCGGGAGGCCACGAGCTCGGCGAGCGAGCCGGTCGACAGCGCGGCCAGCGCCCGGGTGGAGGGCAGGTCCGCCCCCGTCGTCATGACGAGCGGGGCCGCATCGGCGGGGGTCTGCGCCAGCCGGGCACGCAGCACGTCGAGGGGGAACGAGCCCGGCACGGTGCCCGCGGCGTCGATCGCGGCCGGAATCTGGGCGCACTCGAGGACGAGACCCGTCGGGCCCGGCGGCAGGGCCTGCGCGGCGAGGGTGTCGGCGGTGCAGTCGCGCCAGTCCAGGTCCCGGGCGGGCACCGGCAACTCGGGCGCGGCGGCCGGGTCCTCGCCGGTGGGGGTGGCCCGGCCGTCCGCCTCCTGCACCACGGCGACGTCGGGACGCACCGAGGGGCCCGCCCCGCACGCGGCGGTCATCGCTCCGAGCACGACGATGCCCATCGTGAGCACACCGGTTCTGCGCATGGGCACAGCCTGCCAGGTCGGTGCGGCGGGCCGCGCACGTGACCGGATCGTCCGATCCGCCGGACGTGACGATCAGGTGTACGTGATGTGAAGTAGGTCGCAATCTGCCCTCGGTGTACCGGTCGCCTCGAGCTCCGGCCCTACCCTGGAGAAATGCACGAACGTCTCGTCGATCGCAATCCCGTGGTGCCGTCCGACCAACTGGTGGCCCAGATGGTTCCGCCCGCGATGTTCGACGACGTGAGCTTCGCGTCCTACATTCCCGATCCGAACGAGCCGAGCCAGGCGACCGCCGTCCGGACGGCGGAGGAGTTCGCCCACAAGATCGCCAAGATCCGGGGCGGTGGCCGGCGCGGCCTGTTCGGCCGCAAGGCGCCGTCCACCGGCGCCGGGCTCTACCTCGACGGCGGCTTCGGCGTCGGCAAGACCCACCTGCTGGCCTCGATCTTCCACGCGGCGCCGTCGCCGAAGGCGTTCGGCACGTTCGTGGAGCTGACCCACGTGGTCGGCGCTCTCGGCTTCAACAAGGCCGTCGAGGAGCTGTCGAACCACAGCGTGCTGTGCATCGACGAGTTCGAGCTCGACGACCCGGGCGACACGATGCTGGTGTCCCGGCTGCTGACCGAGCTGTCCGCGCGAGGCGTGTCCATCGTCGCGACGTCCAACACCCTGCCCGGGCAGCTGGGGGAGGGCCGGTTCGCGGCGCAGGACTTCCTGCGCGAGATCAAGAAGCTCGCCGCCATCTTCGAGACCATCCGTGTGGACGGACCCGACTACCGGCACCGCGACCTGCCACCGGCACCGGACCCGATCAGCTCCGAGGACCTGCTCGATCGAGCCGATGCGGTGGCCGGCGCCACCCTCGACGACTTCGACGAATTGTGCGCGCACCTGAGCACGCTGCACCCGTCGCGGTACGGCAAGCTCGTCGAGGGCGTCCCGGCGGTCTTCCTCAACGGGGTCCATCCCGCCCACGACCAGTCGGTGGCGCTGCGCCTGGTGGTTCTCGCCGACCGGCTCTACGATGCGAGCATCCCGGTGACCGTCGCCGGCGCGAAGCTGGACGAGATCTTCACCGCCGAGATGCTTGCCGGCGGCTACCGCAAGAAGTACCTGCGCGCGACGTCGCGCCTGCTGGCACTGTCGCGGTTCGAGACCGCGGCCAGCTGAGTCACGCTCCCGGCGGACGCCGCCGGGAGCGCAGGACCTCGCGTCAGAGGGTGCGTTGCATGACGTAGTCGTGGTGGGTCTGCGAGCCGACCTGGAACGTCCGCGTCCCCACGACCTCGAACTCGTTCTTGGCGTAGAACCGCCGGGCGCGTGAGTTCTGTTGGTTGACCCCCAGCCACAGCCCCCGGCAGCCGGTCGCCCGGGCGTGGTCGACGATGGCAGCCATCAGTGCCGCCGCCACACCGGTGCCGTGCTTGCCCGGGAGCACGTAGAGCTTGCTGATCTCGGTGGTCGGCAGCGCCGTCACGGCTTCGCGGACCGCCGGGTCGGCGGGTTCGGCATCGATTGCCATGAGGTAGCCCACGATCTCGCCACCGACCGTCGCCTTGAGGACGATGCGGGTCGGGTCGGTGAGGTACTCGCTGAACCGTTCCGCGGACAGGGTCTCGTCGATGAAAGCGGCGATGTCCTCCTGGGAGGCATCGGACGGGCAGGCCAGGGGGAACGTGGTGGCCGCGACGTCGGCGATGGTCTCGGCATCCCAGATCCCGGCCTGCTCGACGGAGACGTTCGCGGTGGATTCCTCGAGTGACGGCGTTGGCATAGCAACCAGTAGATCACTCGGCGCTCCGCCGCGGCGACGCTCGGGGAACGGAGCACGCCCGAGGTCCGGAAATGGCTGAACCCCAGCCTTGGATGGGGGGTCATGGCTGGGGTTCATTACCATCGGGGGGATGGCACCTCCGACAATACATGAGGGATTCCTCAGGTTCCAGCCGGGTGGGTCACGGTTCGGTCACGCGCCGGTTACCGGGGTGGTTGCCTTCTGCGAGCCGACGCTCTACTGTGGGCTCTCATGAAGCGCGTACTCGTAGTTCACCGCCGTAGCGGGGTCTGATTCGGACCGACCCCTCGCTGCGGGTCGTTGAGCTACCTGTCGGTCCTCCCTTCGCGCGGAAGACCTCCTTCGATGAACGCCTTCACCTCCACCGCTCTGATTCCTGCCGCCGGCTGCACGGACACTCCCCGCTCGGCGCCGATCGATCCCTTCGCCGCACGCTACGGTCGGTTCCTGCCGCGCGAGCTGCGCGCCGAGTCCGCCGGCATGAGCTGGGCCGAGTTCACCGCCACCTATGCGCCGCAGCACGGGCCCGTGCGGCTCGGTGGCTGGTACGCCGAGGCTGCGCGCGCCGGCCGCTGCAACTACGAGGCCACCTTCGGCGTGGGGGAGACCATCCACACCGCCGCGGCGACCGCCACCGGCCCGGTGTCTGCGATGACCGCCATGATGCACACCCTCGGGATGCCGCTCGAGATCCTCTCCTTCCACCAGTTCGACCTCGGTGACACCCACGCGACGTTCCTGCTGTGCGAGGCGGACGGCCGCCGGCTCTGGAGCATGGGAATCGCGGCGACCGGGACCGAATCGGCACTGCGCGCGATGACCGCCGGCGCCAACCGGCTGCATGCCTCCCGCTGACGGGGTGGCGATACGGCGAAGGCCCTCCCGGTCGGGAGGGCCTTCGCCGTGTGGATGGTGCGCGATACTGGGATTGAACCAGTGA
>NZ_PCZU01000174.1:2438-3508 GCF_002887785.1 Rhodococcus sp. ENV425 | reverse complement strand
CGAGCACGTGCGAGCACACCAGCGAGACGACGGTCCCGCCGCCCTCGACCCGGGTGGCGGTCAGCGCCCATCCCGGTCCGAGTTCGGGGTTGACGTCCACCTCCGCCTGCTGGTCCGCCCAGGCGAGGACGTCGGCGGCGGGGATCGGCTCGGGCGGGTAGCGCAGCGGGTAGCTGTGGTGACCCGGTTCGAGCCGGGGGCGCGCGCCGGGGATGTGCGGGCGCACGACGCGCCGGCCGAGGGGGCTGCGGCCGAGCGCGTCGTGCAGCGAGATCAGCAGGGGGGCGCCGACGGTGTCGCCGGTGCGCCACAGTCCCTGCAGGGCGACGGGCATGCCGAGGCCACGGTGTCTGTGCAGGAAGATCTCGTCCACCACGCTGAGCCGGTTCACCTCCCCGACGGTAGCCGCGATCCTTGACCCAAGCTATGAATCGAGGTTCAATCCTTTCGTGGCCTACCGCCGGACCCCCGCCGTGCAGCAACGGCTCGACGCGCAACGCGACGCGATCGCCGACGCCGCGGTGAGCCTGCTGTCCGAACGGGGCTACCAGGGCCTGTCCATCGCGGCCGTCGCCGAGCGGGCCGGCGTCGCCACCGGCAGCGTCTACCGGCACTACGTGGACAAGTCCGAGCTGATGGTGCGCATCTTCCGCAGCCTGTGCGGGCGGGAGGTCGACGCCGTGGTCGCCGCCGCCGAGACGGCACGGCCGGACGGCGCCGCCGCGCAGGTCGCCGCCGTCGTCGAGACCTTCGCCCGTCGCGCCATGCGCAACCCCACCCTGGCCTACGCCCTGCTCGCCGAACCCGTCGACGCGGCCGTCGACGCCGAGCGCCTGGTGCTGCGACGCGCCTTCGCGGCCGCGTTCGAAGGGGCCGTCCGCCGGGGCATCGACTCGGGCGATCTCGCCCCCCGGAACGCGGCCCTCGCCGCCGCCGCCCTCGTCGGCGCTGTCGGCGAGGTCCTCACCGGTCCGCTGCAGTCCGGTGCGGCCGCCGCCGACACCGTTCCCGAACTCGTCGCATTCGCCCTACGCGCAATAGGAGCCCGACAGTGAATTCGCCCGCCCCCC
>NZ_PCZU01000174.1:0-2428 GCF_002887785.1 Rhodococcus sp. ENV425 | reverse complement strand
CCCGGTGAACTTTCCCGCCACTCACGAGGTGTTCAACCAGGTCCCGGATCTGGTGCCCTACCAGGCGGCGGCGGACCCGGCGCTGCTCGAGGGCCTGCGCCGCGAGGGCGCGGCCTGGGCCGAGGACGAGGTCCGGGAGATCGGCGCGCTCGCCGGCGGTGTGCGCGCGCAGGACTGGGGCAGGCTCGTCAACGAGTACCCGCCCGTGCTGCGCACCCACGACCGCTACGGGCACCGCATCGACGAGGTCGAGTTCCATCCGCACTGGCACGACCTCATGACGGTGGCCGTCGAGCACGGCATGCACGCGGCGCCGTGGCGCGACCCCCGGGCCGGTGCGCACGTCGCCCGGGCCGCCAAGTTCTACGTGTGGGGCCAGGCGGAGGCGGGACACATGTGCCCGATCTCCATGACGTACGCCGTGATCCCGGCGCTGCGGCACAACCCGGAACTCGCCGCGACGTACGAGCCGCTGCTCGCCGCCCCGCACTACGACTTCGGGCTACGCGAACCGTCCACCAAGCGCGGCCTGATCGCCGGCATGTCCATGACCGAGAAGCAGGGCGGATCGGACGTG
The DNA here is from genome assembly GCF_002887785.1 of Rhodococcus sp. ENV425. Taxonomy (NCBI): domain Bacteria; kingdom Bacillati; phylum Actinomycetota; class Actinomycetes; order Mycobacteriales; family Nocardiaceae; genus Rhodococcus; species Rhodococcus sp. ENV425. The sequence goes on along the minus strand of NZ_PCZU01000174.1, from coordinate 1,851 downwards.
CGGGCCAACACGACGACGGCGACCCCCCAGGCGGACGGCAGCTATCGCATCGTCGGGCACAAGTGGTTCACCTCCGCCCCGATGTCGGACCTGTTCCTCACCCTGGCGCAGACCGGGAGCGGCGTCTCGTGCTTCCTGCTGCCGCGGGTGCTTCCCGACGGCAGCCGCAACCGCATCCACATCCAGCGGCTCAAGGACAAGCTCGGGAACAAGTCCAACGCCTCCTCCGAGATCGAATACGAGGGCGCAACCGGCTGGCTCGTCGGTGCGGAGGGCCGCGGCGTCAACACCATCATCGAGATGGTGAACATGACGCGCCTCGACTGCGTCATCGGCTCGGCGACCGGGATGCGCGCGGCGACATTGCGCGCGGTGCATCATGCCCGGCACCGGAAGGCGTTCGGCGCCCTGCTCGTCGACCAGCCGCTCATGCGGAACGTGCTCGCCGACCTGATCGTCGAGTCGGAGGCCGCGACGACCATGATGATGCGGCTCGCCGGCGCGACGGACCGCGCGTCGACCGATCCGCAGGAGGCGGCGCTGCGCCGCATCGCCCTCGCGGTCACCAAGTACTGGGTGTGCAAGCGCGCCCCCGCGCATGCCGCGGAGGCTCTCGAATGCCTCGGCGGCAACGGCTACGCCGAGGAATCCGGGATGCCGCGGCTGTACCGCGAGGCACCGCTCATGTCGATCTGGGAGGGCTCCGGCAACGTCGCCGCCCTCGACGCGTTGCGGGCGATGGTCAAGCAGCCCGAGACCGTGGACGCGTTCTTCGCCGAACTGCGCCTCGCCGAGGGCGCCGACCCCCGGCTCGACGACGCCGTGGCCCGGGTCGGCAAGGAACTCGCCGACCTCGAGAACGTCGAATACCGGGCCCGCCGGATCGTGGAGCTGATGGCGCTGGTGCTGCAGGGGGCACAGCTCGTGCGCCACGGGCATCCCGCAGTCGCGGACGCCTTCTGCGCCACGCGGCTGGGCGACGACTGGGGCATCGCCCTGGGGACCATGCCGACCGGCGTGGACACCGCGGCGATTCTCGCGCGCATCTGAACAGTGGCGATTCTCGCGCGCATCCGACCGGCGACGATCCGCAGGGGCATACTGGGGTAACGACAACGATCGTCGAGCGAGGCCGGAGCCCCTCATGATCAGCAGCAGCGAATGGCGGGAGTGGGGGGTCCCGGTCGAGGTGGCCGTCACCGAGTGCGCCGCACTGGTGGAGGCCGAAACGCTGGTGCGCGCCGCGATCGCAGAATCCGAGGCGGCCTGCAACCCCCTGCGCGGCGACGCGGAGATCCACGAGGTCAATCTCGCCCAGGGCATTCCCGTGCAGGTCAGTCCGCGGCTGTCGGCGCTGCTGCGCTCGGCGCTCTGGGTCGCCCGGATGACGGACGGGGCGGTGAGCCCCCTGTCGGCCGACGACGCGGGAATCGACGAGGAGGCCACCCCGCCCATCCATCCGCTTCCGGACTACAGCGACATCCACCTCGACGGCGAGACCGTGCTGGCCCCGTTCGGCGTCAACCTCGACATCACCGAAACGGCCAGGGCCGACACGGCCGATCGGGCCGCCGCGACCGTCGCACGCAGTCTCGAATGCGGTGTCCTGGTGCGCATGGGCGACGTGACGGCCACCGCCGGTCACAGCCCCGCCGGGGGCTGGCAGGTGGCCATCCCCGGAGCCGGCACGGTCGAACTTCCGGCGGGCAGCGCGATGGCGACGCGCGTGCGCGCCGCCGAACCCGACGAGGTGGAAGAGAACGGCGGAAACGACGTCGCCGGGCGGTGGGCGCAGGTGACCGTCATCGCCGGGGACGCGCTGTGGGCCGACGCCGCGGCCGCGGCGGCGCT
>NZ_PCZU01000002.1:0-4785 GCF_002887785.1 Rhodococcus sp. ENV425 | reverse complement strand
GTGGCGATCGAACCGCGCGGACGCCGCCGGTAGGAAGTGCTGTGGTGCATGGTGTCCTCCTCGGCTGCCGCACGAGCATCCCGGCTCGGGACCGGACACCGGGTGCCGACGCTCGGACATGCCCGCCGGCAGTCGCCGGCATCGAGGTCACCGCGCTTTCAGCGTAGTTCCGCCGTCGGGCGGTGGACACGTCTCGGGGTGATTCGCCCGGTGACCTCGCGTGGAGCTCAGCGGACGCTCTCGGTGACCGTCCAGCGACCCTCCCCCTGCAGTTCGAGCACCCGGTCGTGGAAGCTGTCGAGGGTGCTGCGGTGCCCGACGCTGACAATGACGCTGTCCGGCAGCGCCTCGCGCACGGTGCGATAGAGCGCGTGCTCGAGTCCCTCGTCGACGGCGGCGGTGGCCTCGTCGAGGAACACGGTCCGCGGCCGGGCCAGCAGCACCCGCGCGAACCCGAGGCGCTGCTGCTCCCCGGGGGACAGCACGCGCGCCCAGTCGGTGTCGTCGTCGAGGCGTTCCCTCAGGTGCCCGAGGTGCACACGTTCGAGCACCTCGCCGAGTTCCGCCTCGTCCCGTACGGGCGGACGAGGATACGACAGCGCTTCGCGCAGCGTCCCGAGCGGCACATACGGGTCCTGGGACAGGAACAGCGCGTCGCCGTCCGGACGCGCGATCCGACCGTGGGCGTACGGCCAGAGCCCGGCGAGGGAGCGCAGCAGCGTCGTCTTGCCGCTGCCGGACGCGCCGCGGACGAGCAGCGCCTCGCCGGGGGACACGTGGATGTCGAGGCCGGTCACGAGCGGCCGGCCGGCCGGGGTCCGCACGTCGAGACCGCGCAGGTCGAGGGTGTCACCCTGCTCGGTCGCGACGAGGACGGGCAGCTTCGCGGACTGGTCGGTGGCGTCGACCAGGCCGTTGAGACGGATGGTGGTCGCCCGGAACGCGGCGAAGTCGTCGTAGGACTCGCGGAAGAAGGACAGCGAGTCGTGGACCTGACCGAAGGCGTTGCCGGTCTGCATCACGTCACCGAGGGTGACCTGACCGGCGAACAGCCGCGGCCCCTGGATGAGAAACGGGAAGATCACCGCGATCTGGTTGACGGTCAGGTTGAAGCCGTCGAACTTCAGGATCCGGAACACGATGCGCCACCAGTTGCGGATCACCGCGGCGAATCGGCCCAGCAGGCCACCCCGCTCGACATTCTCGCCGCGGTAGAAGGCGATGTTCTCGCCGTACTCGCGGACGCGGACCAGGGCGTAGCGGTAGGTGGCGCCGAGCTTCTCGTTGAGGAAGTTCAGCCGGATCAGCGGCCGGCCGATCCAGAACGCCACCGCGGTGGTGACCAGCACGTAGATGTAGACCAGGAACACCATTCCGCGGGGGATCTCGGTGCCGAACACGGTGATCGGGCCCGACAGGTCCCACAGGATGCCGGTGAAGCTGACGATGGACAGCACCGCGGTGACCGCCCCCATCGACAGGACGCGGGTGGTGGTGACGAAATCGGTGACGTCGACCTGGATGCGCTGGTCGGGGTTGTCCACCGGCTTGTCCACGAACCGGTCCCGGTAGAACGCCCCGGTGTCGAGCCAGGTGTCGACGAGCCGGTTGTTCAACTGGGTGCGCCAGTGGATGTCGAGGGTCTGACCGAGCAGGTACGCGACCAGGCTGCGCGCCACGTGGATGGTGGCGAGCACGGCGAAGACCCGCATGAACCGCCAGAACGCGGCCTCGTCGAGGTCCTGGATCGCGGTGTAGAAGTCGTTGTACCAGTACGAGAACAGCACGTTCATCCGCACCGCGAAGACGGTGAACAGCAGAACCAGGGCCACGAGTCCGAGCGGGCCGAGGCCCCGACGCGGATCGAAGTAGGGCCACGCGATGCGCCACCACTGCCGTCCCCAGTGGGTCGTTCGCGCGAGCAGCGCCACCACGACGACGAACACCACCGTTGTGATCACATACGCCTTCAGCGTCCACCAGACGCTGTCGACGAGCACACTTCCCCATTCCATCCGTCGCCGCTCCCGTCTCCCGCGCGATCGCGCGGTCCATGCGAGAGATTGTGGACCCCGCCCCGGGGTGCGCGACGCCGATTCCGCGACCGATCGTGGGGCTGCCCCCGCGGCGGAGCCGGTGGCCGGCGCGCGCCGGGCACCGGACCGCTGCTTCGTCACGGGTTCTGCGGGTATCCGACGGTCATGGAGGTTCTGGGCATTCTCATTCTCGTCGGGGTGGTCGTCTACGTGGTGGTCCAGCGTCGCAGGAGCGGGCCACGGAGGTGACCACGGCTCGGCCGGGCTCGCCGTGCGGTCGAGCCCGGCTGGGCCGTGCCCGCAGGACGGAACGATCCGCGGGTGCACACGAACGTCGCCGGTCCTCGCTCCTGGCGGCGAGGACCGGCGACGGGTCGGTGGGTGGCTGTCAGCGGGTGCCGGACACGGTGCGGTGCGTCGTGGTCCGGCGGGTGAGCAGGAAGCCGAGGGCGATCATGGCGGCCCCGAGCACGAAGTGCAGCCAGTCGTCGGCGGAGTTGACCGGCACGAAGTTCGCCGAGCTGTCCTTGTCGATCACCAGTCCGTAGAGCCACAGCACCAGGTAGATGATGCCGCCGCCGATGAGGTAGGACCGAGCGGCACCGACCGTGCGGGCCATCGCGACGCCTGCCACACCGAAGAGCAGATGCACGATGTTGTGGAGGATGGAGACCCCGAAGATCCCGAGCAGCAGCGCCCCGGACTCGTGCCCGGCGAACGTCATGGTGTCGTAGTTGGTCGTGATTCCGGGAACGAACCCGAGAATGCCGACGAGGAGAAACACCACACCGACAGCGAGGGCGGCTGTCTGCACCGGTGTCCGGGTCATAGTTCGTCCTGCGTGCTCGGCCATGGCCGGCTCCTTTCGTTCGAACAGGTGACCGGAGCGGAGTGGCTGCGGCTGCCGGAGAGATACCTCCGTGGGCGTTCGTGAAACCTTGCCCGCGAGGATTTTCGCGGGACGGCGACGGGCCGTGCGTGCTGCCGATAGGAACGGTCACCGGTCCCGGGTCATCGGACCCGGCCGCGGGTCGGTTCCGGCGGGGGTGAGCTGGGCGACCAGTCGGGCAGCGACGTCGCGCAGCTTGACGTTCTCGTGCTGGGACTGGCGCACCAGCACGGCGAAGGCCTCCTCGGCGGTCAGACCGCGCGCGGCCATGACGATCCCGACGGCGTGGTCGATGGTCGGACGCGAGCGCAGGGCCCGATCGAGTTGCGTGATCTCCGCCCGGGCCCGGGCACAGCGACGGGCCTGCCGCAGTGCGGTCTCCACGGCCGTCGTGAACACCTCCACCAGCGTCTCGTCCAGAGAATCGAACCCGTGGTCGTGCTCGCTGTAGAGGTTGAACGATCCGGCCGTCTCGTCGTCGATCCGCAGCGGCGCGGCCAGCGAACTCGCCGTCCCGAACCGTTCCGCGCGCTCGGCGAACGCCGGCCAGCGTCGCCGCATCTCGGCGCGGTCCGCGCGCACCACCTGGCCGGTCCGCACGGCGTCGAGGCCCGGGCCGGCGCCGGCGAGGTACTGGGCGTGGTCGAGTTCGTAGAGCAGCGGATTGCTGCAGGCCTCCGTCTCGGGGCGGCCGCCCCGCAGGACCGTCACCCCCGCCATGCCGGTCTCGGGCACGATCTTCACGACGTTGCCGACGAGCAGGTGCAGCAGCTCGGGCAACTCGTCGCCCTCGTCGAGCGCGGCGGACAGCCTGCGCAGCGCCACGACGATCTCCCCGACTCGTCCACACAGTGGATCGTTCCCGGCCATGTCCCCGTCCACGACTGCATCCCCGTCGGTCGTTCTTCTCACAGAATGCACCCGGTGAGACCGGCCGGGCACAGTTCTCGGGTCATCTGGTGCGGCCTCACCGCCCGAGGCGCTGCGCCAGGTATCCGACCAGGCCGTCGAGGGTGCTCAGGTGCGCGTAGTCCGCCTCGGGGATGTCCACCCCGAGCGACGAACGCAGTCCGATCAGCACGTTCAGCCAGTCCATCGAGTCGAGGTCGACCTGCTGGCGCAGCGGCCGGTCCCCCGCCAGTTCGATGTCCTCGATCTCGGGGGCGACGTCGGCGATCGCGGCGACGACGGCGGCGCGGATGTCGGCACGGGCGGTCTCGCCGGTATTGGTCTCGTCGGTGGTCACGATCTCACCTCACAGTCGTTCCGGGTGCTGGAGCAGTTCGGCGATCTCGGCCAGGAACAGGGCGCCGCGCCGGCCGTCGCTGACCCGGTGGTCCGCGGCGAGGGTCGCGGTGACCACCGGGACGGGCCGCACCGCGTCGCCGTCGACCCACGGGCGCCGGGTCGGCTTGCCGAAACCGACCAGTGCGACCTGCGGCGGGTAGATCACCCCGTACACCGAGTCCACGCTTTCCTCCCCCAGGTTGGTCACGGTGACGGTGGGGTCGGACATCTCCGAGCTGCGCAGCGAGCCCGCCCGGGCGCGCTTGACGAGGTCGGCGAGGGCCGCCATGAGCTCGGGCAGGGCGAGGTCGGCGACGTCGTGGATCGCCGGGGCGATCAGCCCGCCCTGGCGCAGGGAGACCGCCACCCCCACGTGCGCGGCCGGGGCCGGGTGGAACTCGCCGTCGGTCCAGAATCCGCTCATTTCGGGGTACCGGCGGGTGGCCAGTGCGACCGCCTTGAGCAGCAGCGCCGCAAGCAGGACGCGCTCGGTGACCGGGCGTTGCGCGTTGTACTCGGTGAGCCAGTCGAGGGCCCGCGCGAGCGGGATCTGTTCCGACAGGTAGTAGTGCG
>NZ_PCZU01000173.1:1321-3723 GCF_002887785.1 Rhodococcus sp. ENV425 | reverse complement strand
CGCGCAGCGCCTGGTAGCCGACGAATGCGACGCTGTCGATCAGCGCGTGCGCCACCACCAGCGGCCACAGCTGCGACGTGCGCTGCCAGTACCGGCCGAACACCAGACCCATGACGACGTTGCCGAGCCCGCCGCCGAGGCCCTGGTAGAGGTGGTAGCTGCCGCGCAGCAGCGACGAGGCGAGCAGCGAGGAGTTCTCCGACCAGCCGAGCTGCCGCAGTCGGGTGATCAGGTACGCAACGACGAGAACCTCCTCGGCGGCGGAGTTCGCGATCGCCCACAGCACCAGCGCCGGCAGCCGCCACCAATAGTCCTCGAGGGTGCTGGGCGCGACGGTGAGGTTGATGCCCGCCGCCCGTGCCACCAGGTACAGGCCGAGCCCGGGGATTCCTATGAGCGCGGCCAGCCCCACGCCGGGGAGCAGGCCGCGGCGCAGCTGGTCCCGGGCGAAGCCGATCGCCTTCGGGCCGATGCCGCTGCGCCACAGCAGGTACACCCCGAGCGCAGCCCATGCCAGCAACCGGACGATGCCGAGCACCTGCCGGGCCAGGTCGATGAACTGCTGCGACGAGCGGGGGACGTTCAGCGCGACGGTCTGGTCGGACAGCGGCTCCGGTGCGAGTGCGGATTCGAGCAGCGACAGCATCGACGACAGCCCGCTCAGGCCGAAGGTGACGAGCAGGACGATGGTGACCTCGACCCACAGGGCGCGGCGGGCCGTCGGGTCGAGGGGCTCGGCGGGTGGCCGGGGCGGTGGCGTCAGCCAGGTACGGATCGTCACGGTCGCGATTGTGCCGCGTCGCGGCGGGCCTCTCACATCCTGATCTTGATCGCGTCCCGACGGGAGTTGACGCCCAGCTTGCGGTAGATCGAGCGCTGGTGGGTTTCGCACGGACACGAACAGCGCGGCGGCGATCTCCTCCGCTGTCATCGGGGTGCGGAGGTAGGCGAGTATCTCCCGCTCCCGGGCGGACAGCCGGGCGGCCGGTACCCGAGCAGTCGCGAGCGTCTCGTCGGCCCGGACGAGGCGTGCGGTGACAAGGCGGCTCGCCTAGACGAACGCGAGAGCCTGCACGCCGGAGAGGTTGCCGACACCTCGACAGCGCGCTTCGGGTGACGAGCAGGGCGATATCCCTTCGCCGTCAGTGCCGTGACGACGGGGACGTTCGTGGTGTGCCGCAGCGGATCGGCCAGGTCGAGCGCACGGGCGGACCCGACCGACCTCTCCACGAGCAGGGCGTGCGCCATACGCGTGTAGACCGGCCAGGGGACCCCGTGCTCGTCGCTCGCGGGCACACGGTCGAGCAGTTCCCGCGCACGGGTGAGTTCACGGACGTCTCCCAGCGCAGCGACAGTCGAGGCGAACGGGTGGGCCGCACTCGACGTGCGCTGTCCGGGGTCCCTCCGGTCGGCCGCGGTGAACACCGCAGCGGCGAGAGTCCCGAAAGACGTTCGCCCCGATAATCATTCGCATTCGAGCTCAGCGTCTATGCTGTCGCCATGTTGCTCATCGGAATCCTCGTGTTCGGCATGGTCGTCGGCGCCGCGGCCCAGTTGCTGCTGGGCAGGTCGGCGGGGCGGATCGATTGGACCCTCGCCTTCGCTGCCGGGCTCGCCGGGTCCTTCGTAGGCGGGCTGCTCGTCAGTCTTCTGGCCGGCGACGGACTGTCGCTACGGCCGAGCGGGATCATCGGCTCGCTCGTGGGGGCGCTGCTCGTCACCGGTGCGGTGGGCTGGTGGCGGGCACGTTCCGCCACGCCGAAGCCCTGACCCTCGGAGTGCGGGCGCGGAGCGGTGTGCAAGCTTCGAACGGGTCCTCGTCGGTCGTTCGTCGGAGATGACATTCCCGTCCATGCCTGGCGGGTCGTCGGTGGGCCGACCACGATGACCTCCAGTCGGCCGCGTCATGTGGCGCGGAGGAGGTAGGGCCGCGGTGTGTTCTTCGGGCGGCCGGTGTGTCCTTTGGGTTGCCCCAGCCGCCCGAAGGACACACCGGCCGCGAAGCGGCCTTTCCTCACCAGAAGTCCAGTGCCTCCGCCAACGCGGTGGACTGCGCGTGGGTGGGCCGCTGCGCGCCGTCGACGGCGTAGACGGTGGTGCCCACGGTCGCGACGACGAGACCGTGCCGGGCGACGCCCATCGGTGGCAGCTCGGACCAGGTGCCGGTGGTCAGGTCGAACGCCTCGACGTCGGCGAGGACGCGGGTGGGTTCCTCGCCGCCGACGGCGACGATGCGGCCGTCGAGGTGGGTGACACCGAGCCCGCCGCGGGGGGTGGGCATGTCGGGAAGCTGCGTCCAGGTGTCGGTGGCGGGGTCGTAGCGCTCGACGGTGGCGACGTTCTTGTCGGCGGCCAGGTCCCGGCCGCCGACGGCGTAGGCGTAGGTGCCGTCGGTGGTGGCG
>NZ_PCZU01000173.1:0-1311 GCF_002887785.1 Rhodococcus sp. ENV425 | reverse complement strand
TCGCGCGGGGTCGGCAGGTCGGCGACCGTGCTCCAGCCGCTGCCGTCGAAGACGTCGGTCGTGGCGAGGAGGGTGTCGTCGGCCTGACCGCCGAACACGTAGATCCTGTCCCCGATGGTGACGGCGGCCGCGGCGGCACGCGCCTGCGGCATGGCCGGTAGTTCGGTCCACTGCCCGTCGCGCAGCGCGAACACCCGATCCGACGGTCGGGCGGTGAGGTCGGCGCCCTCGGGCACCCAGCCGCCGAGCACGACCAGCTCGTCCGCGTACTCGACGGCCATCGCGTGGTTGAGCGGGAGGGGGAGATCGGGTCCGACCTTCCAGGTGTCGATGGCCGGGTCGTAGCCCTCCACCCGGGCGGTGGACCCGTTGTTGTCGAGTCCGCCGAACACCCACACGGTGCCGTCGGCGACGGTGGCGGCGGTCTGCTGGCGGGCGGTGGGGGCGTCGCGCAGCTGCCGCCACGCCGGCCCGGGCTGGACGCGGCGCGGCGGGATCTGCAGCGCCTCGGTGACGGAGGTCGACTCGGCGTGGGTGGGTCCGGTGGCGCCGTCGATGGCGTAGACGGTGTCGCCGACCGCGCCGAGGGCCAGCCCGTGCCGCGGGGTCCGCAGGTCCGGCAGCTCGGACCACGTGCCGGTGGTCAGGTCGAACGCCTCGACATCGGCGAGGACGCGGGTGGGTTCCTCGCCGCCGGCGGCGACGATGCGGCCGTCGATGTAGGTGGCGCCGAGCCCGCCGCGCGCGGTGGGCATGTCGGGCAGGGCGGTCCACGCGCCGGTGGTGGGGTCGAAGCGCTCGAGGGTGGCGACGTTCTTGTCGGCGGACAGGTCCCGGCCGCCGATGGCGTAGGCGTAGGTGCCGTCGGTCGCGGCCGCGAGGTGCTCGCGCGGGGTCGGCAGGTCGGCGACCGTGGTCCAGGCGGTGCCGTCGAACACGTCGGTGGGGCGGATCAGGGTGTCGTCGGCCTGGCCGCCGAACACGTAGATCTTGTTTCCGATGGTGACGGCGGCGCCGGCGGCACGGGCCCGGGGCATCGGTGGCATCTCCACCCATTCACCGTTGCGGACGGCGAAGACCCGGTTCGATGCGGTGGCGGTGAGGTCGGGGCCGTCCGGGATCCAGCCGCCGAGGACGACGGGCACGCCGTCCCACGTGACGGCCGTCGCGTGGTTGAGCGGGATCGGCAGGTCGGGTCCGGCCTTCCAGGTGTCGATGGCCGGGTCGTAGCCCTCGTGGGCGGGGGAGGAGCCGGAGTCGTCCAGGCCGCCGAACACCCATACGGTGCCGTCGGCGACGGTGGCGGCGGTC
>NZ_PCZU01000172.1:0-1155 GCF_002887785.1 Rhodococcus sp. ENV425 | reverse complement strand
GCACGCGCTGCTCGCGCCGCCGACGGTGGAACCCGACGTCATCGACCTCACCACCGACGACGGTGCCCACCTCAACGTCCGAGCCTACGGCGACCCGGACGCCGACCCGATCGTGCTCAGCCACGGATGGACCTGCAACGCCGACTACTGGATCCCGCAGATCAACGCCCTCGCCGGCCGCTACCGGGTGATCACCTACGACCAGCGCGGACACGGCCGCAGCGACCTCGGTACCCGGACCTTCGGCCCCGACGTCCTCGCCGACGACCTCGCCGCGGTCCTCGAGGCGACGGTGCCGGCCGGCCGCAAGGCAGTCCTCGCCGGTCACAGCATGGGCGGCATGAGCATCATCGCGTGGGCCGGCCGCCACCCCGATCAGGTGCGGGAGAAGGCCTCCGGGGTGCTGCTCGCGAGCACCGGCACCGACAGCCTGCTCGCCGAGGCCGCGCTGCTGCCGTCCCGGCTGGGGCGGGTGCAGGAGCCCGTCGCGCGCCGGCTCCTCGGCGCCGCCCTTCCGCTCGTCGCCTCACCCGTCACCACCCGGGCCCTGAAGTACGTCGCGCTCGCGCCCGGTTCGAGCACCGCCGAGGTCGCCTTCTGCGAGAAGATCGTGCTCGGCTGCACGCCGCGGGCCCGCGGCAACTGGGGCACCGCGCTGAGCGCCTTCGACATCCGCGACGGGCTCGACCACCTCACGGTGCCGACGACCGTGCTCGTCGGCACCGCGGACCGGCTCACACCGCCGGTGCACGCCCGCAAGCTCGCCGAGACCCTGAAGACCTGCGGGCACCTCGAGCGGCTCGTGGTGCTCGACGGGATCGGGCACATGAGCTCGGTCGAGGCGATCGACGCCTTCGACGACGAACTGCTGCACCTGGCCGAACGCGATCGCATGCCGGCCGGCGCCTGAGGGTCCCATCCGCGGCGGGCGCGGCGCCGAACCCTCGGTGTAGTCCACCGGGAGGAGACCCATGACAGTGGCGCGCCACCGCGCGGCCCGCGCCCTCGCCGGCCTCGTCGCGTTCGGAGTGGTCCTCGGCGTCGGAGAACTGCTGGCCGTGCTGATCGGGCCCGCGTCGTCGCCGTTCTACGCCGTCGGCGCCACCACGGTCGACCGAGCCCCGGCGTGGGCCCGCGAGTTCGCGATCGACACCT
>NZ_PCZU01000171.1:35949-36722 GCF_002887785.1 Rhodococcus sp. ENV425 | reverse complement strand
GTACCCCAACTTCAGACCCTGCGACACCACGAACTCCTACCCGTCTACGAATCCGGCCGGGTTCGAGTATGCCCAGACACCTGTGACGGACGCGACGTCACCTCTCGGCCTCGGCCAGATGCAGGTCGGGTTTCCAGTCGTAGACGACGCTGGTGCGCAGCAGGATGTCCTGCAGGGACCGGCGGCGGCGATCCACCGCCACCCACAGCAGCCCGAACCCGAACATCACGCACAGCCCGGCGCGCAGCCCCGCCCGGACCCATCCGACGAGGTCGCCGTTGCGGCTCACCATCCGCAGCCCCATCACCACCGCGCCGACCGTGCGACCGGTGGTGGCCCAGGACACCGTCAGGTACAGCGACGCGACACCGACGAACACACCGACGGACAGCAGAACGTGTGCGTCGGGGAAGGAGAACTCCTGCGGCGAGAACAGCAACCGCACGAGTACCACGGCGAGATAGATCCCGCCCATCACGGTCAGGACCACGCCGAGGTCGATGGCTGCGGCGATGCCCCTCGTGACGATTCCGGCGGGTCGGTGGGATGGTTCCCGGTTGCTCATGCCGGTTCTTCCGGGATCTCGGCGCGCCCGAACAACCGGCCGACGAACCCGGATACCGCATCGTCGGCGTGCATACCCTGGCTGCGCACGCCGCGCATCGCCTCGGTGGACATGGACCCGGTCGACTCGCGGATGATGGTCGGCAGGTCGACGCCTTCGATCACCGCGTTCGCCAGGCCGATGAGGTCGACTCGCCCGATGATCGCAT
>NZ_PCZU01000171.1:20236-35828 GCF_002887785.1 Rhodococcus sp. ENV425 | reverse complement strand
GTCCACCCGATCGATGATCGCGCCCACGTCCACCCGTTCCGCCACCGCGTCGATGTCCACGCGGTCCAGGATCGGTGCGATGTCCACGCGCGCCGCGATCGCGTCCAGGTCCACCCGACCGACGATCCGCTCGACGTCGACGCCCTCGGCGACGGCATCGAGGTCGACGTGGTCCCGCACGACGGCGGTGATGTCGACCTCGTCCAGCGCGGCGCTCACCACCCGGCGCACCACAGCGCGCAGCAACCGGTCCGCGATCTCGTCCCCGGCGCGCAGGGTCTCGGCGCCGCGCGCCTCGAGCGCGACGAGCGCGGGGTCCACACCCGGTAGACGACGTGCCGCGTCGACACCGAACAGGAGCATGCGACGAATCCCGTCGCCCACGGTCGCGGCGGCACCGACCGCCACGCGTACCGGGTCGGGGCCGGTCCTGCCGTTCATACCGACATCAAAGCCCTCCGGCGCCCGAAATGCACGTGGTTCGCGATCGGCCCGTCCGAGGGTCGATCGGGCGGTTCACGCGGAGCGGTCCAGCTGCGGCGCAGCCCGGAGCGACGCCGGGCCGAATTCGACGGTGACGGACACGGCACCGGAATGCACGAGGAGGGCATGCACCGCCCCGCTGTACCGGCTCCGATGGTCCGCGAGGCGCCGCACATTCGGTACCGGAACCGCGGGGGCCTCCGACACGGGCAACAGGATCTCCGCGTCGAGCCGGCTGCGGCTCCCCTCGATCAGCAGGCCCTCCGCGACCACCCAGCGAACCGGCACATCATGCCGCTGCTGCACGTCGCCCACCACCAGCGCCACGTGCTCTTCGTCGTCGTCCACGACGGTGAGCAGACGCCCTCTCCGGGTGCCGACCGTCAGCGGCACGTCCGATACGAGCTCGGGACCGCCCGAGTCGATCCCCGACTGATCGTGGAACGGACATCCATTGGTGCGCAGGACCATTCGCCTCGTGTTCCAGCTGAAGAACGGCTCGTCTGTGGTGTTCACGACTCTCGTTCCTCCTTCACGCAGTCGACGAGATGTGCTATCTCCATCTTCGGCGGGAGGAGCGGTCGCGAACTGTCCCAGATCCGGACAGGGATCCTCGTCGCGGCAACCGGCGCGGCGCGACGATCGCCCGTAGGTGACTACTCGCCGGTGAATCCGAACAGAGTCAGCTTCCGGTACAGCGACGACCGCGAGATTCCCAGCGCGCGCGCAGCGTGCACACGGTTGCCTCCGGTTTCCCGCAGGATCTTGGCGATGAGATCCCGTTCGGCGGCCTCGACCGCGTTGAGTTGCCTGCGCGGACCGTGCCGGCACCATTCGGGCAGGTCCTCGACGGTGATGGCGCCCGCAGGCCGTTGTGCGACGGCGCTCCGCAGGGCCGCCTCGACCTCGTGGATGTTGCGCGGCCACGGATAGCGCGCCAGCACCCGCATGGCGTCGGGAGCGACCGCTCGGCTCTGCGATCCGCTGATCTTGCGGAGCACCTGCGCCACGACCCCGGCGATGTCGTCGGTGCGGTGCCGCAGCGCAGGAACGTGCACGGTCCGGTCGAGCGCCGCCAGCAGCGGTGCCAGGGTCTCGGACGGCGGCTCCTCCGACTCCTCCATGGTGGCCACGACGAAGATGTGCTCGGGGACGGGTTCCGCCAGGGTCTCGGCCAAGGTCGTCGTGAGCGGGGCGGGCATGGCCTGGATGTTGCGCAGCACGTACAGGGTGGGGTTGGTGGAGGACACCGTGAGCCCGGACAGGTCGGTCTCGCTCCCGTCCACGAGGATGCTCCGGCCCCCGGCGTACAGGGAGTGGAAGATCTCCGACGCGAGAGACGCCTTCCCCGTGCCCGGTTCGCCGGTGAGGAGCAACTTTGCCCCGGCGGACAGGGCCTCCTCGATCTCGTTGCAGGCGCGCATCCACAGCGCAGAGGAACCGCTCGAGCGGAGACGATCGGTGCCGGCAGCGGCCAGCCCGACCCGCCCGGAGTGCAGCCGGTGCTCGCGGACCCGGTTCGGAACGGACGGAAGCGGTGCCGCGGCCGCGGCCGCCTCGGAGACCTCGACGAGGTATCCGGCGGTGTCCTCGCCCGCCAGGATCCGGGTCGCGCGAACCCGGACGGACAGGCCGGTGCCCAGCTCGACCAGTTCGTCGATGCGCGCGCGGTGCCCGATGACGTAGTCGACGTGTTCACCGACACGGCGTTGGTCCTCCGGCGCGAGGAGGGTGTGGGCGAGCGGATTCGCGAGCGACATCGCGCTCCCGATCGCCATGAGGGCCGTGCCGCCGCGAGCGTCGGCCCGCACGAACGCGTCGAACAGCGCGTGCTGGCGGGCGCTCCGGTCCCGGAACAGATTCTGTTCGATCTCCGCCGCCGCGGTCCGCACGACGGTCGTGAGCAGCGGCGAGGAATGCTCGGTGAGGCAGCTGATGTCGATGACGCCGGCGACGCGTCCGCTGAACGGGTCCCGGATCGGCGCCCCGGAGCAGGCGAACGGCTGGAACCGTTCGTGGAAGTGCTCGGCGCCCTCGATCTGCACCGGGCGCCCGGATTCCAGCACGGTGCCGACGCCGTTGGTGCCGATCTGCCCCTCGCAGTAGTCGAATCCCGGCGCGAGGGAGACATGGTCGAGCAACCGTCCGATGGCGCGGGCCCCGTCGAGGCGCATCAGCACCTGTGCCTTGGCGTCGGTCAGGGCGATGCTCACCGGGACGTCGACGGTCTCCTCCGCGAGGCGGTCCAGGACCGGCAGCGAGCACTGGACCAGCCGAGAGGTCCGGTCCACCTCCCCCGCGAACCGGACCTCCCCACCGGACGGTCGCACGCCCGCCGCGGCGGAGCGCCGCCACGACGCGGACACGACAGAGGAGACCAGCGAATCGTCCGGTTCGCCGGAGTCGAGGAATCCGGCCCGGGCGACCGCCACCCGCAGCCGTCGGTCCGCGCTCTTCATCGGGCGCCTCGCCCCGGCACTCTCGTGATGCACGTCACGCCTCCAGGGTAGCGTCCGCCCCTGGGCCGGTGCCGCTCCCCGCGGCACCGGTGTGCAGGTCGTCCACGTTCAGGCACCGTGGCCGTCGAGCCGGGCCAGCCGGGCGAGCACCGTCTCCGGGACCGCATCCGCCGGCAGGTGCGCGAGCCGGAACGCTCCGCGGGCGTCCGGTACGGCAGCGTCGTCGGCGAGCCAGTAGCCGGAGCCGAGGACGTCACCCTCGTGCGCGCCGACCGAGACGGTGTCCTCGCCGCGCAGTCCGATCTCCCACCGGTAGTGCGCGGCCACGTTCGTCACCGGCACGTACGACTGCGGATCGACCGGCGGGAGCGCGGCGGCGTCGGGGCCGGGCGCGATCCGCTCGTCGAGCAGGACCGCCGAGACCGGCACCTCGGCGAAGCCGCGCAGCCAGTCGGCGACGTACATCGCCGCGGCCTCGACGCGGTCCGCGTCCAGGTCCGCGACGTCTCCGGTGTGGGTCGCCGCCAGCCAGGCCCGCGGCGAGGGGATCTGCAGCACCAGCGGCAGCCGGGTCGTGCCGGCCACGGTGGCGGCGAGCGTCGCCACGGCGCGGGCGGTCGCGGCGTCCGCCAGCAGTGCCCGCAACGCGTACCCGGTCCGGGACCGTGCGGCCATCGCCTCGCGCAGGCGCGGGTCGTCCGCCGCGAGGCGGTAGTACTCGCCGAGATCGAGCAGCGTGACGTCCGGTCGCAGCAGCCCGTGGGCCTGGTTGAGGAAGTTCGACAGCGCGGTGGGATCCTCCCAGGGCACCGGGTTGCCGCGGAGCAGGACCCGGCGGCTGTAGTCGAGATGGTCGACGACGAGCGGGACCCGGCGCCCGGAGACCGGCGCGTCGAGTACGGCGGGAAACGAGATGGTCATGTTTCTGACTCCAGGGAGTGGGTGCCCGCACGGGTGAGGGGAGCACACGTGCGGGCACCCGGCTTGGGTGGATCCGGTGGCCGGAGCCGGCCGGAACCGGCTCCGGCCGGACCGGTTTCAGGACTTGCGGTGGACGATCTCGCCGTGCTTGGACTCGAGTTCCTTCACCCGGGCCGTGAGCTCGGCGATCTTCAGCTCCCGCCGGTCGGGCATCATGATGATCGGCATCTTGTCGATCGTCGTGGTGACCCGCTCGGCGCCGTGCACGGTGAAGTGCGTGGCGGTCAGTTCCTCGGTGTCGCCCCAGGATCCGTAGTACAGCAGGTCCTGCGGCGGTTCGGGCGTCACGAACTTCTCGACGAACTCGCCGTAGGGCACACCGCGGGAGAGCCGGTCGCGCCGCATCGACGCGCGTAGCGTCTCCGTGGCGTCGACGTCCACGACGAACGTGTCCGGCGCGTACACGACGCCGTAGATGTCGTGCGCCACCTTCGCGGAGATCCGGTCGATCTCGAGATCCGCGACCACGTCCTCCGGGGCGCGTTCGAGCGGATCTCCGTACCCTCCGCCCGTGCCCTGCGAAATCATGTACAGCTCACCGTCCTTGGCGACGTCGAACTGCAGACCCATGTGGCTGGTGCTGTACTCGGCGCCCTCGAAGGGCTGTTCGTTCATCACCTTCTCGATGGACAGGTCGAACCGTTCCGGGTTGCGGCGCAGCTCGTCGTAGACGTTGACGCCCTTGACCGTCGCGAGCGGGTAGGTGTTGCAGCCGTACCCGCCGAACTGTCCGCTGATGGAGGAGAACTTGGCACCGGAGGTCACCGTCATGAAGCCCCACAGCGGGGTGCCCTCGGCCGCCACGATCATCTCGTAGCCCATGCCGCCGCGGTACTTGCCGAAGCCCTGGTTGTCGCGGACGATCCGCTTGCTCACCAGCTGCATGAAGGGCACCTCCTCCTCCATGACCTCCTGCTCGGCCGTGTCGGCCATCGCGCAGAAGAGCGGGGAGACCGCGTCCTCGCCGTCTCGGAACGCCTTGGCGCCGCCGCCCATGCCGTTCAGGTCGGCGCACAGGTTGCCGACCTGGTCGCCGTGCTGGGTGACCCCGCCCCACAGGAAGGTGTTGATCTGGTTGAACCAGGGCGCGATGACGTTGGAGAACTTCTCCGGGTTGGAGAATTGCAGCTTGGCCCAGGGATTCTGGAGCGCCGAGAAGCCGCGGAAGGAGGCCTGCAGCGACTGGCCCATGGGGGCGTCGTAGCCGGCGTCGGACCACGTGTGCTCGTCGGAGATGATCTCGATCGGGCTCATCGCGGAGGTGCAGCGCGGCAGGTCCGGCCACCAGAACGCGAGGATGGCCTGCATCATCATCGACTTGACCGAGCACAGCGGCGAGTTGATGGCCCGGTTCAGGATCTCCGGTCCGCTGCCCCGCAGGTCGATGGTCATCTTGTCGCCCCGGACCGTGATGGAGCAGGCGAGCTTGATGAGGATGTTCTCCTTGAGGGTGGAGTCCATGAACTGGTTGAACCGGACCGTGCCGTCGGGCAGTTCCCGGATGCGCCGGCGCACCTCGGCCTCGACGTCCTCGACGGTGATCCGCAGCGCCGCGACGAACGTCTCCACGCCGACCTCGTCGATGATCTTGTCGACGCGTTCCTGGATGCGCTGGACCGCACCGATCTTCACCTTCAGGTCGGCCAGCTGGAGCTTCGGGTCGCGGACCGAGTGCTGCAGGAAGGTGAGCAGGTCGCGGCGCAGCTCGCCGCGCTCGACGATCTTGAACGGGCTCATCCGCAGGCCGTCGTCGAACGGGGTCTCCGAGCCGGAGGGCATGCCGCCCGGTTCGCAGGCGCCGTTCTCGCCCTCGTGGATCGTGGCGGCCACCCAGGCGATGATGCGGTCGTCCCGGATGATCGGCATGATCATCGACTGGTCGGTGTTGTGGACGTTGCCGAAGCGGGCGTCGTTGTGGATGAACCCGTCGCCGGGGTGGATTCCGACGGTTGGCTCGTCCTTCCAGTACTTCATGATGTACCGGATGGGGTGGTGCAGGATCGCGGAGAAGGCGATCACGCCGTGGCAGGACAGGTAGGTGACGTCCCCGGCCGCCGTGTAGATGGCCGTGGTGAGGTCCCCCCACTTGGCGCCCGGCGCCGCGCCCATCGCCTCGCACATCTCGAAGCCCTCGTCGAGGGCGCCCGCGAGGCGCTTGCGGATGCGGTCCACCTGGAGGGGGTCGACCCCGTCGGCGAGGCATTCCTGCTCGAACTCGCTGCGGGAGGTGATGTGGTGCGAACGCATGATCTCCCGGTCCGGCCCGAGGAACAGCGTCGTCTCGTCCATGAAGTCGTCGACCCACTGCTGCTCCTGCTCGTTCAGCGAAGCGGTTGCAAGGCGCTGCTCCGCAGCGGCTGTGAGGTCGTCGTGAAGTGCGGTCATGGCTGTGTCTCCTGTGTTTCTGCGCTAGTCCTTGAGGAACCAGACGGCGCCCTGCGGTGAGGGTTCGAGGCGCCAGCCCGGCTCGACGAGGTAGGTCGTGTTCTCGGTGGTGACGATCGCCGGACCGGGAATCACGTGGTGGTGACTCAGCGCGTCGGCGTCGTAGATCGCGGTGGTGATCGCCCGGGGATGCGCGACGAAATGGACGTCGCGGTGCCCGACCGGCGTCGGCAGCGTCCGCTCCCCGTCGTGGTGCAGGGAATCGAACTCGACGGTCTCACCGTTGACGTAGGACGCGACCCTGATGGTCTGGACGCGGATGCCGGCCTCGGGTGCGGCCGACCCCTCGCCGTAGCGCTTGGAGTAGATGTCGGAGAACGTACGGATCAGGTGGAGCACGTCACCGACGCCGTGAATCCGGTTGATGTCGAAGGCCACTGCCGTCGTCACGAGCTGGTTGCCGTAGCGCAGGTCCATCTCGAGGCGGTGCTCGATCGCCCCGTCGCCGACACCCTGGCGTCGCAGATCCTCCGCGCCCCGGGCCTCGAGCGCGGCGACGATGTCGTTGAATTCGTCGTAGCTGTCGTAGAGCCCGCGGGTGGTGGCGTTGTAGAGCACCACGTGGACGCCGCGCTCGTGGATGTGCAGCTGCTTCATGTTGCCGGCGCCGCAGGCGGAGAACACCGAGGAGAACGGCGGGGCGAGGATCTTGCGGATGCCGGCCTGGTCGGCGATCCCGCACGCGTGCAGCGGGCCGTTGCCGCCGTACGCGAGCATGGTGAAGTCCTCCGGCAGATAGCCGCGCACCCGCAACTCCTTGGCGATGCCGATCGCCATCTGCTCGTCGACGGACCGCTTGATGACCTTGGCGACGTCGATGACGTCGAGGTCGAGCTCGTCGCACAGCTGTTCCTCGACGGCGAACACCGCCCGCTTGCGGTTGAGCTTGATGAAGCCGTTGGCGTAGTTGTCCGGATCGAGGTAGCCGAGCAGCAGGTCGGCGTCGGTCACCGTGGGGCGCAGCCCGCCGCGGTCGTAGCAGGCCGGACCGGGGTCCGAGCCGGCGGACTCGGGCCCGAGCCGGACCGAGTGGTGGATCCGGTCGTAGCTTGCGATGGAACCACCACCGGCGCCGAGGGTTTCGAGGTGGATCATCGGGACCGAGACCAGCCAGCGGTCGATCGTGGGCTGGAAGTCGTAGTGCTTCACGCCGCCCGCGGGTACCAGTCCGATGTCGAAGGACGTGCCGCCCATGTCGGTGGTGATGATGTTGCCGATCCCCGAGGACTCCGACAGATGCTCGGCGGCACTGACACCCGCGACGGGACCCGAGTGGATGGTCTGCAGGGCATCGGTCGAGTTCATCTGGGCCATGCCGCCGGAGTTGTGGATGATGAGCATCGGCTTGTCGTAGCCCGAGTCGCGCAGGTTGTTCGCGAGCTGGCTCATGGCGTGGAACATGATGCCGTGCAGGAAGCCGTCGACGATGGTGGACGTCGCGCGGACGTACTCGCCCTTGCGCCCGGAGACCTGGTGGCCGAGCAGCACCGGGATCGCGCCGAGCTGATGCTCCGGGTACTCCTCCTGGATGATCTCCATGATCCGCAGCTCGTGGGTGGGATTCTCGGTGGCGTTCACCAGCGACACCACGAGCGCCTGCGCACCGGCGTCGACGAGTTCACGCACCATCGTGCGCACGTTCTGCTCGACGAGCGGGACGACGATCTCGCCGGCGGAGTTGACCCGCTCCTGGACCGACCGGATCAGGCTCCGGTGGACCAGCGGTTCGGGCCGCTCCGCGGCCGGCAGGTTCTGCTGCATCGACGGATCGAGTCCCTCGCCGTATCCGCGGCCGCGGGAGAGCGGGATGGTGTCCTCGAAGCCGTGGGTGACGATGGCACCGACGCGCGGGCCCTTGCGCTCGATGAGGGCGTTGGTGCCGAGCGTGGTCGCGTAGCGGACCGAATCCACCTGGGACAGGACGTCGTCCCGGTCCAGTTCGGCTCGGCGGCAGGCGAGGTCGAGTGCCTCGTTGAATCCCTGCGCCAGGTTGTGGTGGGTGGTGAGGGCCTTGGCCTCGACGTACTTGTCGTCCCAGGCGAAGAAGCAGTCGGTGAAGGTGCCGCCGATGTCGACGGAGATTCGTTTCATGGTGACGAGGTTCCTTGCGGGTCGCGGTGACTAGTGGTGGTTGTGGCGCCGGCCTTCGAACTCGCCCTCGGCGTCCTGGCCGGGGCCGTACGTGACGACCTGTCCGGGATCGGTGCCGCGTTCGAGCCACTGGGCGCGCAAGGCGTCGACGTCCCATTCCATGTCGACGGTCGGGGGGTGTCCCGGCGGGATGTACTCGGTCTCGATCTGGGTGCCGCAGCCGGGGCAGTAGTACTCGAGGATGCGGCAGTAGGCCGGGTCCGGCGAGAAGGTGAACTCGTAGCGGTCGGGATCGATGATCGGCTGGTGGATCTCGCGCGGGTCGCGGTCGTAGACCAGGGTGCCTTCCTTGTAATTGCCGCGGGCGCTGCCGAGTTCGTGCCGGCACACCCGGCACACCCACAGTTCGCTGTCGAGGTCGATGACCAGGTATTCGGTCATGGGGATCTGCATGTCGTGCATCCTTCGAACGAGCCTGCGGTCGAACAGGCTTCGGGCTCTGTCGGTCAGTGGGTGTCGGTGAGCAGCAGGTCGCCGCCGGCGGTGACGTCGAACTTCCAGCCCTCCTGCACGCGGGCGGTGAAGAAGGGGCCTTCGACGATGGCCGGGCCCTCGGCGGTGGCGCCGGGCTCCTGGTCGGCCAGCGCGAACACCGGCACCGCCCGTCGGCCGCCGGCTCCGAGCACGGTGCGCTCCCCGGCCGCCCGGGGATCGCGGGCCTCGGCGAAGGAGCCGTGCGGGAGCTCGATCCGGTTCATCCGGCGGGTGGCCACCAGGGTCAGCGCGGTGGACGCGCCGGGCAGGAGCTCGACGCACTCGCCGGGTTCGTACGACGCCTCGTCGACCGTGGCCCCGTGCGCATCCTCGGTGGTCAGGGTCCAGGAGAGTTCGCAGTCGGTGAGGGCGTGCCCCTCCTGGAACATGTCCCGTTCTGCCTTGGCCAGCAGGTCGGCCACGGCCGCGGCGAGCGTCGCCTCCGCCGTGTCCGCGACGTCGGCCTCGTAGCTCTGCCCGATGTCGGAGAACCCGATCCCGAAGGCGGAGAACACCGCCGCGAGCTTGGGGACGAGCACGCTGCGCACGCCCGCGACCCGCGCCGCGCCACACGCACTCATCGGGCCGGCGCCGCCGAACGCGGCGATGGTGGTCTCGTCGGCCTCCGACACCGCGGGCGCGACGGCGTTGCCCATCGCGGTGAAGTACGCCTGCTCCATCGCGAGCAGCGCCTCGTCGAGGGTGAGGCCGAGAGGTTCGGCCACCGTGGCGGTGACGACGGCGCGGGCCCGGTCCGCGTCGAGGGTGAAGTCGCCGTCGAGGTAGGTGGTGGGGTCTAGGACGCCGAGGAGGAGGTTGACGTCGGTGATGGTGGCGGACGTGCCGCCGAAGCCGAAGCAGGCCGGTCCGGGTGCCGCACCGACGCTTTCCGGTCCGACGGTGATCGCCCCGTCGGTGACGGTGATGATGGAGCTGCCGCCGATGCCGGCCGACTCGACGTTCGACATCGGGAAGGAGGTCGGGATGCCGGCGATCGAGCCGCGGCGGTCGGTGAGGATCTCCCGCCCGGCCACCGTGCCGATGTCCGTCGTGGTGCCGCCGACGTCGATCATGAGAACGTGCTTGAGGCCGTAGATCTCGGCGAGCGCCCGGGTGCCTTCGAGGCCGCCGCGCGGGCCGGACGAGTACGTCTTGAGGGCCACGGACTTCGCGACGCGCGAGGAGGCGCCGTCGTTGCGATAGATCAGCAGCGGGTTCTTGACGCGGTGGTCGCGCAGCCGGTGCTCGGCGTTGTAGAGGAACCGTTCCATCGTCGGGTGCAGGAACGTGTTGATCACGGCCGACCAGACCCGCCGGGCCGGCGTGCGGTCGGTGGTGAAGTCCCACGAGTACAGGAACGGAACCGAGCCGAGCAGGTGGCGCGGGAACTTGCGCAGCAGGATGCCGCGCAGCTTCCGCTCGCGTCCGTCGTCGGTGTCCCCGACGGCGACGACGATGCGGGCGGCACCGTCGGTGGTGAGACGGTTGACCCGGGCGACCAGCTCCCCCTCGAGGTCCGCGGCCTCGGCGTCGACGACGGCCACCCGGGCCCCGACGAGGTCGTCGAACAGCGCCTGCTGCTCGGGGGTGCGGCGCAGCTCGTCGACAAGGGCGGCCGAGTCGGTGATGATGCCGATGCGGGGGCCCTTGCGCTCGACGAGCGCGTTCGTCCCCTGCGTGGTCGAGTAACGGATGTGCGCCGTCGAGTGCAGCAGGGCAGGCAGGTCCTCGGCTCCGTAGATCTCCTTCGACACCTTCGTCAATCCGTCGAACAGGCACTGCGACAGATCGAACGGTGTGGTGAGGGTCTTGGTGAAGCTGAATTCGTGGCCGTCCCAGGCGCAGATGTCGGTGAGCGTGCCACCGTTGTCGATGTTGATGAGTCTGTCCATCGGGTGTCCCCCGTTTCGGGTTGCGGTGATGCGGTTCGAATGAGGAAGAGCATGCGTCCGGACCCGAGGATGTGAAGTGTGCCACTTTCGGACACCCGCTATGACGTGGCTCATCTCCCGCCCCCGGACGCCCCTCGACCTGCGGATTCGAGCGCGCGTCGCCGGAACGGGGCCGTTCGGCCCCCGAACCGGCGGGAGGGGTGGGCGGCTCCCGCGGACGGGGAGTGTCCGGAATTGGGACGGTGCACCGGCGGGCCACGACGGCGGGACACCGGCACCCGCGGCGGCCGGTACCGTCCGCCGTCGATCCACGCGAAAGCCTTGTCGAGACAGCATATTCGGTGGCACCCGACGCTCCGGGGTGGCGACGACAGGCCACGGCGGCGCCTACCGTAAGGTCGGCTCGGTGACACCGCTCGAACTGTTCCTCGTCGCCCTGGCCGGGCTGGGCGCCGGCGCGATCAACGCGCTGGTCGGTTCCGGGACCCTCATCACCTTCCCGACCCTCGTCGCCTTCGGCCTGCCGCCGGTGACCGCCACGATGTCCAACGCGGTCGGGCTCGTCGCGGGTGGGGTGTCGAGCACGTGGGGGTACCGGCGGGAGCTGCGCGGACAGTGGCCCCGGCTACGGTGGCAGATCCCCGCGTCGGTCTCCGGCGCGGGCCTCGGATCGTGGCTGCTGCTGAACCTGCCCGAGTCGGCCTTCGAGACGATCGTGCCCGTCCTGCTCGTGCTGGCGCTGCTCCTCGTCGTGTTCCAGCCGAAGCTGCAGCAGTGGGTGCTGCGCCGCTCCGGCGGCCCGGAGGAGCAGATCGGCCCCGCCCGGATGACGGCGCTGATCGTCGGCACATTCGCAGTGGGCGTGTACGGCGGCTACTTCACAGCCGCGCAGGGCATCCTGCTGATGGGCCTGTTCGGCGCGCTGCTGCACGATCACATCCAGCGGCAGAACGCCGCGAAGAATCTGCTCTCGCTGCTGGTGAACGTCGTGGCCGCCACCGCCTACACGCTGGTCGCGTTCGACCGGATCGACTGGACGGTGGCGGCGCTGATCGCCGTGGGCTCGCTGATCGGTGGCGCCCTCGGCTCCCGGTACGGCCGCCGGCTCTCGCCCACGGCGCTGCGTGCCGTCATCGTCGTGGTCGGGTTGATCGGTTTGTACCGGCTGCTGGCCTGAGCGGTCGGTGACACACTCGAACGGTGAGCGACGAACCCACACCCGCGCCGGTCTGGAACTACCTCATGGACATGGACGGCGTCCTGGTCCACGAGGAACACCTGATTCCCGGCGCCGACGCGTTCCTGACCGAGCTGCGCGAGAACGGCACGCCGTTCATGGTGCTCACCAACAACTCGATCCGCACTCCGCGGGATCTGCGGGCCCGGCTGCTGCGCACCGGGCTCGACGTCCCGGAGAAGTCGATCTGGACGTCGGCGCTGGCGACGGCGACGTTCCTGGCGAATCAGCGCCCCGGTGGCAGCGCATACGTGGTGGGCGAGTCGGGGCTGACCACGGCCCTGCACGACATCGGCTACGTCCTCACCGACAGCGATCCGGACTACGTCGTCCTGGGGGAAACCCGCACGTACTCGTTCGAGGCGATCACCACGGCGATCCGGCTCGTCGAGCGGGGTGCCCGGTTCATCGCGACCAATCCGGATCCGACCGGACCGTCGCGGGAGGGCTCGCTCCCCGCCACCGGGGCCGTCGCGGCCCTGATCACCCGCGCGACGGGCCGCGAACCGTACTTCGTGGGCAAGCCGAATGCCCTGATGATGCGGTCCGCCCTGCGCGCGATCGGCGCGCACTCGGAGCACACGCTCATGATCGGCGACCGCATGGACACCGATATCGTCTGCGGCCTCGAGGCGGGCCTGCAGACACTGCTGGTCCTCACCGGCATCTCCACCCGCGAGTCCGTGGAGATGTTCCCCTACCGGCCCACCCGCGTCATCGAATCGATCGCGGAACTGGTGGGGCGCACCGCGAATCCGTTCTGAGCGGCATCGAGCGGGCGGTTTCGACGCCGAAGGGGAGGTTGTCGCGCATGCCACTCGGGCGATGCCGCAACAACCTCCCCGTCACCGTTCATCCATGACGCCACTGCCCGGCCCCCACCGGACCGGGCAGCGACGACGCCCCGCCGACGAGAGGATGAGGTTCTCGTCGGCGGGGCTGCTCACCTCTGAAGGCGCCTCGCTCAGCCGATGCTGAAGGGCTGGCCCCAGAGGGTGACCTGCTGGGTCGTGGTCGCGGTGTCGACCGTGACCTTGACGTAGCTGCGGGCCTGTGCGTAGCCGGCGCAGCCGGTCACACCGAGCGTCGAGTCGCCCCAGGTGACGCTGCCGGTCGCACCCTTGAAGGTGTTGTAGTTGCGGTGCACCTCGGCGCCCCAGGGGTCGGACTGGGTCAGGTCCAGGACCTTGTAGTCGTAGGCCTGGTTCGGCGTCAGGGTGATTCCCGCGTTGCCCGTCACCGAGGCGCCCGCGGTCGGCGTCGAGCTGGTCGAGCTGGCACCACCGGTCAGGCCGGCCCCCGCGCCGAGGTTGGCCGTCATGCCGAGCTGGCAGCCGACGATGTAGCCGGGCTGGATCCGGCCGCCGAGCTTGTCGGCACCCGGACCACTGATATCCACCTTGGCGGTACCCGAAACCCACACGTTGCGGTGCAGGGGGGTCGCACCCATCGAGGGCGAGATGTTGGCCTTCTCATCGGTCCGGGTGACGGTGACGGTGATGCCGCCGGGCAGCGTTTGGCTGATCGAGCCGTCCTCCAGCGGAACGAAGGTGTCGGCATTGGCCGCACCGACGGAGGCGAATCCGATCGCGACGGCGACGGTTGCGCCGACACCGGCGGACTTGAGCGCGCGGCGCAGGCCGGTCTTGAAGCTGGTCTTCATGGTCTCTCTCTCGAGGTTCTACGCTCGTGCGAGCGAGGGTAAGGAGGGGTGGCCTGGAGATGCTCAGCCGATGCTGAACGGCTGGCCGTACAGGGTGGTCTTTTCGTAGTTGTTACCCGTGACCTCGAGGACCGTGTACGAACGAGCCTGCGCGTAGCCGCCGCAGCCCTGAGCGTCGATCTGCGCGTCCTGGTACTGGATCGTGTACTTGCCGTCCTTCTTGATGGCCTTGCTCTCGACACGCACGAACTTGACCTGGCCGGCACTCATCGGCACCGAGATGTTGGCGGAACCGCCGGCAGTACCGCTGGCGCTCTCGGAGACCAGATTGGCGGACAGACCCGCGTTGAGGCCCAGGGTGCCCGAGAGCTTGCTGATGTCCACCTGGCAGCCGACGATGTAGCCGGCGGTCAGGCGCGGCACCCCGTCCGTGGAGGTGCCCTGGGTGCCGTTCTGGTTGACCGAACCGTCGGGGTTCTCGGCGATACCACCGTTGGACGGACCGGCCTCCGCATTGGCGGGAACACCCTTGACGTCGGCGGTGACCGTGCCGGACACCCACGCCACCCGGCCTGCACCGTTCGCCGCGAGCGACGGCGAGATCAGGGCGCTCTCGGCGAAGCGCTTGATGACGTTCCCGCTCGGAGCGACGATCTCGCCGTCGGGCAGCGGAACGAAGGTGTCGGCGCTGGCCACACCCGCGGACAGGAACCCCATGGTGATCGCGGCGGCAGCAGCGACGCCACCGATGCGGGCGCCGCGGCGGAAGCCGGACGTGTGCTTCTTGCTCAATTCATTCCCCTACTCAGGTGTGCGGTTACCCGGGCGCCCCCCGGGCACGACTCGTCGCGCGGCCACAGTTGACCGCCGCGGTCGATTCAGGTGTGTCCTACTGGTTAGGGCGAGAGACCGATCGGTCTGTCGCGCAGGCGGATTCAGGTGTCGTTGGCGTGCCGCCCCGAAGGGCACTGTGGACCGACACCCCCGCTCGGACCCCAGTTCGTGACGGAACGATAACACGCATGATTGAAAGGGTCACTAAACAGTTACGAGTGTGTTCCAGATCACATGCGGAACAATTCGGGCAAACAGGAAGGCGCCCGGAGCCCTCACCGGCGCGCGACGTGCAGAGTCCCACGCAGTGAGACTTACTCTGCGGTAAGAAATTACGGCGTGGCCTACCCATTGGTAAGAAACTGTTCATCTGATCGTCCGCAGTGGAAGGGGAATGCCCGCCACGACCAACGTCACCGCCTCCGACTCGGCGGCCACCCGCGCGTTGAGCCGCCCGAGCAGGTCGCGGAACAGCCGGCCCGACGCCGTCGGCGGCACCACGCCGCTGCCGACCTCGTTGCTGACCGCCACCACCGGCACGGCACACGAACGCCACGCCTCGAGCAAGTCCTCGACGTCCGCCTCGACCGCGGCGACGTCGCCGCCCGACCACACGTCGTGACGGTCCAGGCGGGCGGTGAGCCAGGTCCCGAGGCAGTCGATCAGCAACGGCTCGCGCGACCCGCGCAGTACGGATGCCACGTCGTCGGTCTCCACCGTCGTCCACGACCGCGGCCGACGGACGCGGTGCAGCGCCACCCGCTCGGCCCACTCCGCGTCGCCGTCGCGCGTGCCGCCGGTCGCCACGTACGTCACCGCCGGGAACGATTCGAGCAACTCCTCGGCGTGCCGCGACTTGCCGGAGCGGACACCGCCGAGTACCAGGGTGCGCTGCGTCGCAGCGGCTTTGCCGGTCGTTTGTCCCACCGTAGTCACCTCACCGTCGTCGCCCGGTCGCGCCCCGCAGGCCGCC
>NZ_PCZU01000171.1:11409-20191 GCF_002887785.1 Rhodococcus sp. ENV425 | reverse complement strand
TGCACGGCCACCACGTCTGTCCGCTCGGTCACCGCCCCGCACGCGCGCAGCGCCCCCACCGTCTCGCCGAACGCGGGCAGCGTGTGGTGCGCGTCCCCCAGATCGATGCGGTCACCGAACGTCTCCTCCAGGAAGACCGCGTCGTACCCCGCGCCGGCGACCCGCTCGAACCAGTCCGCGGGCAGCGGGCCGGTGTCGCACGCCCACAGCAACCGGTCGCCGCCCGGGCCCTGCACGTCGTAGAGCACCGAGTCTCCCTCGCTCAGGACCCGGTGGGCGGCGGGCAGGACCCGCACCCGATACTCGCCCACCGTCAGCACGTCCCCGGCCGCGACGGGCACGAACCGCACCGCGTCGGTGGGACCCACCCAGTCCCGGCACTGGTCCAGCGTGTCGGGGGGTCCGATCACCTCGATCTCGAAATCCACTGTCGCCCAGGCACGGAACAGCAGCGCCTGCGGGCCGAGATGGTCGAGATGCGAATGGGTGAGCAGGATGTGCCGCACCCCGGCGAGGGTGCGGCCGTGGCGCAGGGCCGCGCGCGGCGCCTCGGGCCCGCAGTCGAGCATGAGGACGTCGTCCACCAGTGCCGCCGTCTGCCCGCGTATCTCGCCGCGGGCGGCCGCGTCCGAGCACGATGCGCACGTACAGAACGGATTCGGCCAGCCGTCGGCCGCACCCGTACCCAGCAGCAGGACCTCCATCACGAACCCTCCGATTCGGTTCGGCCGGAACAGCTCCCGCGAACCGGAACGATGGCCGGTCCGGAACCGGGTCGGTCCAGCACCTCGACGCGCGCGCCGTACACGTCGGCGATCCGCCGGGCCGTCAGCACCTGCCGGGGCGTGCCGTCGGCGACGACGCGGCCGTCGGCGAGCAGCACCAGCCGTCCGCCGTACAGCGCCGCCGACGTCAGGTCGTGCATGGCCGCGAGGACGGTGAGCCCGTTCTCCGCGCGCATCGACTCCACCAGGTCCAGCACGTGCTGCTGGTGGCCGATGTCGAGGGCGCTGGTGGGCTCGTCCAGCAGCAGCACCTTCGGCTCCTGCGCGAGTGCGCGCCCGAGCACCACCCGTTGCAGCTCACCGCCGGACAGCTCGGTCGCCGGCCGCGCGGCCAGCCCGCGCAGGTCGAGGCGGTCGAGCACCGACTCGACCACCTCGCGGTCGTGCGCCGACTCGGTCGCGAACCGCGGCATGTGCGGGGTACGGCCGAGCCGGATCAGGTCGGCGACGGTCATGCCCTCGGGCACCACCGGCCGCTGCGGCATGAGCGCCACCGTCCGGGCCATCGCCCGGCGTCCGGCGTGAGCGGGGTCCAGGCCGCCGACGCGGATCCGGCCGGTCGCGGGCACCAGGCCCGCGAGCGCGTGCAGCAGCGTGGTCTTCCCACCGCCGTTGGGCCCGACGAGCGCGACCCACTCCCCCTGTCCGACAAGCAGGTCCACCCCGTGCAGGACGGTCTTGCCGCCGCGGGCGACGCTCAGGCCGTGGCAGTCGACGGCGTTCACGACACCCCCCGATGCCGGCGCAGCACGACGAGGAAGAACGGGGCGCCGACGGCCGCGGTCACCACGCCGATGGGCAGTTCGGCCGGGGACATCACGGTCCGGGCCAGCACGTCCGCCAGGACGAGGAAGGCAGCCCCGATCATCAGCGACAGCGGCAGCAGCAGCCGGTGCCCCGGGCCGACGATCAGCCGGATCGCGTGCGGCACCACGATTCCGACGAAGCCGATGAGCCCGCTGGCGCCGACCACGGCGGCGGTGCCGAGGGTGGCCACGCACACCAGGACCAGCCGGACCCGGGCCGGGCTCACGCCGAGGCTCGCGGCCTCCACGTCGCCGACCGCCATCACGTCGAGCATCCGGCGGTGCAGCAGGATGACCGCGGCGGACACCACGACGTACGGCAGCACGACGACCACGTCGGACCAGCCGTCGGTACTGAGGCGGCCGAGCAGCCACGTGTACACCTGCCGCAGGGTGTCGTCGTAGAGCTGCTGGACGAACGTCTGCGCCGCATTGGCGAACGCCGCGACCGCGACGCCGGCCAGGATGATGACGACCTCCGAACGCATCCCGCCGACGCTGCGCCCGAGCGCGTACGTGGCGGCGACGGCCACCAGGCCGCCGGCGAACGCGGCGACCGGCACCCCGGCGGCGCCGAGCGCCCCGCCGAGCGCGATCGCGAGGGTTGCGCCCAGGCCCGCCCCGCTCGACACGCCGAGCAGGTAGGGGTCTGCCAGCGGGTTGCGGAACACCCCCTGGTAGGTGGCACCCGCGATGGCGAGCATCGCGCCGACCAGCGCGCCGAGCGCCACCCGCGGCATCCGGATGTTCCACAGGATGGCCTGCTGCCGCGTCGTCAGTCCGGAGTCGACGTCGACGAACGGCAGGGCGTCGATCAGCTCGAGGAACACGCCGCGCACGGTGAGCCCGGCGGGGCCGACGAGCACCCCGACGTGCAGCGCGACCACCAGGACGAGGGCTGCCGCGCCGAGCACCAGGGCCGGGTGGCGCGCGGCGCGGGTCACCGGGTGGGCTGCGCGGCGGGTTCGGACGCGGGCGCGGCGGCCACGATCGTCCCGAGGTGCCGCACGAGGTCCACGACCCGGGGTCCCCAGCGGCTGGCGACGTCCTCGTCGAGCACGTGGACCTGGCCGGACCGGACGGCCGTCAGCTCGCCCCAGCCGGCGCGGGCGGCCACGGTGTCCGGGGTGACACCGCAGCACTGCCCGTCGGCGAGGAAGATCAGGTCGGGGTCGGCGTCGAGGACGTACTCGGCGGACAGCTGCGGATAGGCGTCGGCCCCGGCGGCGTCGCCGATCGAACGCAGGCCGAGCATCGAGTAGATGCCGCCGATGAAGGTGCCGCCGGTGACGCTGTAGTAGGTGTCGTCGAGCTCGTGGTAGTAGGTCAGCGGGGCCGGGCGCGGGGGCAGCCCGGCGACGACCTCGTCGATGTCGCTGCGCATCGAGGCGACGAGTTCGGCCGCGTCGCCGACGTGCCCGGTGGCGGCGCCGAGCTGCTCCATCTGCGTGTACGCCTCGTCGAGGGTGGTGGCGGCGGGCAGCAGCAGCGTGGGGACGCCGGCCGCCTCGAGGCCGGAGACGAGGTCGCCGACGTCGTCCATGGCGACCACGAGGTCCGGTTCGTAGCCGAGCACGGCCTCGACGTTCGGCGAGTATCCGGACAGGGCGGTGACGGGCGCCTCCGCGGGGAAATCGGACTGGTCGTCGACCGCGACGACCTGGTCGCCGGCGCCGACGGCGTAGAGCATCTCGGTGGCGGTGGGGCTGAGGGAGACGATCGATCCGGGGACCGCGTCGAGGGTGATCGCGCCGTCGCCGGAGCCCACGGTGACCGGGAAGGTGCCGTCGCCGGACGACGCGGAGGCCGGGTCGGATCCGCCGCTCGAGCCGCACGAGGCGGCGAGCAGGGCGAGCGCGGCGAGTCCGGTAGCGAACAGCCGGCGGGCGGGCGCAGTGGGGGCAGGCACAGCCATCCTCCGTGAGGCGGAGGACGAAAACAGCACGGCTGCAACGGATCACCGTTGCGGCACGACACCGTCCTTCGTCCGAGGACCAGTACGTGACCGCCGCGCCGGCCGACCTGACTCGTCCGGCAGCGCGCTGCCGGCCTCACAGTTGCGGGACAGTGCCGGATTACACCGGACTTCACCGATACGCTGCGGCACCCCGCCGGCAAGCGGGGTCACCGCAGCGTATCGCAGGACGCCGGGTCCGGGGACGGCGGCCCGACGCCGTCTTCGACCGGTTCCCCACCCCGGTGACCCCATCGGAGGACGTCGACACCGTCAGTGCGCCGTGCCGCGCTTCTTCCGTTTCGGAATCAGGTGCGCGATCAGGACGATGATCGCGCCCACGACGAGCCCGACGAGTGCGGACGCCACGGTCCCGGCAGTCCAGGACAGCACACCGCCGAAGCCGCCGTGCACGAGATCGCCGAACCAGTGTTCGAGATCGTGGAGGCGATCGGCCGGCCAATGGAATCCTGCCTCGCCGACGTTGACGAGCAGGATGTGGCCACCGACCCACAGCATCGCGGCGATCCCGACCACGGTGAGCACCGTCATCACCTTCGGCATCGCGGCCACGAGCCCCCGCCCGAATCGTCGGCTGAACGACGATCGGCGTCGGGCGAGCGACAGGCCCACGTCGTCCATCTTCACGATCAGCGCGACCGCGCCGTACACCAGGGCGGTGATGAGGATCGCGACGACGACGAGCACCAGCAGCCGGGTGAGGAACGGTTCGTCCTCGACCGACGCCAGGGAGATCACCATGATCTCGGCCGACAGGATGAGATCGGTGCGGATCGCGCCGCTGACCATCGACTTCTCGAACTCCGGCCCGCTCTGCCCCGCAGTCGCGTCCTCGTCGTGGTGACCACCGGTGAGTGCTTCGTAGACCTTCTCGGCCCCCTCGTAGCACAGGTACAGACCACCGGCGATCAACAGGTAGGGCAGCGCCTGGGGCAGGAACTGGCTCAGGAGCATCGCCACCGGCAGGATGATCAGGAGCTTGTTGCGGATCGACCCGGTCGCGATCTTGCGGATGATCGGCAGTTCACGATCGGGGGTGAACCCGTGCACATAGCGCGGGGTGACGGCGGTGTCGTCGACGACGACACCGGCCGCCTTGACCCCGGCCTTGCCGGCCGCGGCGCCGATATCGTCGATGGACGCCGCGGCCGCCTTCGTCAGTGCCGCGACGTCGTCCAACAGGGCGACGAGACCACCAGCCACGGGAACCTCCCACAGTTCGGCTGTGCAGAGCCGATCGAACGACACGCAGTTGCGGGTCGACTTGTACGTTACCGAAGCACACCCGACCGCCGAGCCGGCTCTCCTTCGGTGTCCGGTACGGCCGGTGTCATCGACTCGGCGGGCCCAGGGGGTCGGCGTCCGCGATGCCGGTACGGCCTCGACGTGGCTGTCGCCTCCGACGCGGCAGCGGGCTACTTCAGCGCCTGCTCGAAGTCCTCGAGCAGGTCCTCCGGATCCTCGAGCCCCACCGACAACCGGACCACACCGTCGGACAGGCCGATCGCCGCCCGGCCCTCCGGACCCATCGCCCGGTGCGTCGTCGTCGCGGGGTGGGTGATCAGCGACTTGGCGTCGCCGAGGTTGTTGGAGATGTCGACGATGCGCAGCCCGTCGAGCAGTTCGAACGCGCGCTTCTTGCCCTCGCCCTCCGGGGCGTCCAGCTCGAAGGTCACGACCGTGCCGCCGCCGCTCATCTGGGACCGCGCCAGGTCGTACTGCGGGTGCGACTCGAGGAACGGGTACTTGACCCACTTGATCGCGGCGTGGTCCTGGAGGAAGCGGGCGATCCGCCCGGCCGACTCCACCGAGTGCCGGATCCGCAGCGGCAGTGTCTCGAGGCCCTTGAGCAGGGTGTGGGCGTTGAACGGGCTCAGCGCCGGGCCGGTGTGCCGGATGAGCTGCTGCACCGGGCCGTCGATGTAGTCCTGCGGGCCGAGGATCGCCCCGCCGAGCACGCGGCCCTGGCCGTCGATGTGCTTGGTGCCCGAGTACACGACGATGTCGGCGCCGAGATCCAGGCTGCGCTGCAGCAGCGGCGTGGCGAAGACGTTGTCGAGCACCACCTTGGCACCGGCGGCGTGGGCCATCTCGGAGACCCGGCGCACGTCGACGAGGGTCTGCATCGGGTTCGACGGCGTCTCGAAGAAGACCGCGGTCGTGGGCACGGACAGCGCCTGTTCCCACTGGTCGAGGTCCTCGCCGTCGACGAACACCGTCTCCACGCCCCAGCGGGGCAGGATCTCGTTGCACACCACGAAGCAGGAGCCGAACAGGCTCCGGGCCGCGACCAGGCGATCGCCCTTGCCGAGCAGCGCGGCGAGGGAGGTGAACACCGCCGACATGCCGGAGGCGGTGGCGTAGCAGCCCTCGGCGCCCTCGAGCAGCCGCAGCCGCTCCTCGAACATCTTCACGGTCGGGTTGCCGTACCGGGAGTAGACGAAGTGGTCCACGTCGCCCGTGAACGCCTGCTCCGCGGCCTCGGCCGATTCGTAGACGAAACCGGAATTGAGGTAGATCGCCTCGGAGGTCTCCTCGAATCCGGACCGCATGGTGCCGCCGCGCACGCCGAGCGTGGCGGGACGCACCGATGCCGGCAGCGGCCGCTCGAAGGCGCCGCCCCTGGGAATTGCGCTCACGACTGCCTCCACGGCAGGCCCGCGGCCCGCCAGCCCTCGGCTCCGCGATGCCTCTCGGCATCGAGACCGCCTTCGAATCCTTCGACGATGTTGTACGACGGGGCCAGGCCCGCCGCGGTGGCCGCTTCCGCGGCCGCGATGGAACGCTGTCCCGAGCGACACAGGAACACGACCGGCCCGCCGGTCACGCCGGCGTCCTTCAGCTGCTCGACGAACCCCGCGTTGCGGGCACCGTCCGGGTAGCGCACCCATTCGACGAAGACGGTGCGGCGCCCGATGGGGGAGGTCTCGGGGACCCCCACGTATTTCCATTCGGCGTCGGTACGCACATCGACGAGCACGGCGTCCGGGTTCTCGCGCAGCAGCTCCCACGCTTGCTGCGGCGTTATATCACCTGCGTAGCTCACCGCACCAGCTTTTCACAGTTCGCGGCGAGCCGACCAGGCGGGCGGGTGGCGCCGGTCCCCGATCAGAAGGTGCAGACCCGCCAGACGTCGTCGATCCGGACGAACTGCCACGTGGCGGTCTGCTCGTTCCCGTCGAACCGGGCGCGCACGTCGGCGGTTCCCCGGTCGCCGTCCGTCTCGACGTTCTCGACGCCCTCGAGCTGCACCTCGCTGTCCACGCCGGCCAGCGGGGCCCGGTCGGCAGGGAGCCCGTCGCAGCGCAAGCGGTCCTGCGCGGGGGCGTCGCCGGCGTTGTGCGCGCGGACGTAGTCGTCGACCGTTCGCACGACGAGCTCGGTCCCGGAGGTGCTGCTGTCCGACGGCGACACCAGCTGGGCGACGAACACCCCGACGACGAGCACCACGATGATCGCGAGCGCCGCGAGGAACGGCGTCGCGCTGCTGCGGTCCGTTTCGTCCGGGTCGGGTTCGGGTGCGCGTTCGGCTGCCATGGGGCGATCCTAGGCCGCGCGGGCACGGCCCCCCGCGGGCGCATTTGCCCCAATAAACCCTCTCGAGGTAGGAATTGCCCATGGCCTCTACGCACCTCGTTCGACGTCTCGCCGTCGACCTGTGTCGAGTGAGCGCCCACATGTGTTGTCGCTGAAGCGATTTCTCGTCACGCCCGGTTCGTCGCGCAGTTCCTGCCGCTCCCGCGTGCCCATGGCAGCCACCCCTGCCGGCTCCCTTCCTCAATTAAGCTGAACCACGTCCGTCCGCACACCGAAGAGGTAGTTGACCCCTGATGACCGATCAGACTCGTCCCCTTCGCGTCGCGATCGTCGGTGCCGGCCCCGCCGGTATCTACGCCGCCGATGCGCTCATGAAGTCCGACACCGAGGTCAGCATCGACCTGTTCGAGCGGATGCCCGCCCCGTTCGGTCTCATCCGTTACGGCGTGGCCCCGGACCATCCGCGCATCAAGGGCATCATCACCGCGTTGCACAAGGTGCTCGACAAGCCCCAGGTCCGGCTGCTCGGCAACCTCGACTACGGCACCGACATCACCCTCGAGGACCTGCGCCGCTTCTACGACGCGGTGATCTTCTCCACCGGCGCCAACGCCGACCGCGCCCTGAACATCCCCGGCATCGAACTCGACGGCAGCTACGGCGCCGCCGACTTCGTCTCCTGGTACGACGGCCACCCGGACGTGCCCCGCCACTGGCCGCTCGAGGCCGAGAAGGTCGCCGTGCTCGGCGTCGGCAACGTCGCCCTCGACATCGCCCGGGTGCTGGCCAAGACCGGCGACGAGCTGCTGCCGACGGAGATCCCCGCCAACGTCTACGAGGGCCTGAAGAACAACAAGGCCGTCGAGGTGCACGTGTTCGGCCGCCGCGGTCCCGCCCAGGCCAAGTTCACCCCGCTCGAGCTGCGTGAGCTCGACCACTCGCCCACCATCGAGGTCATCGTCGACCCCGAGGACATCGACTACGACGAGGGCTCGGAGGCGGCGCGCCGCAATTCCAAGCAGGTCGACATGGTGGCCAACACCCTGCAGGACTGGGCCATCCGCGACGTCGGCGACCGCCCGCACAAGCTGTTCCTGCACTTCTTCGAGTCCCCCGCCGAGATCCTCGGCGAGGACGGCAAGGTCGTGGGCCTGCGCACCGAGCGCACCGAACTCGACGGCACCGGCAACGTCCGCGGCACCGGCAAGTTCCGTGACTGGGAGGTCCAGGCCGTGTACCGGGCCGTGGGCTACCTGTCGCAGAACATCGCCAAGCTGCCGTTCGACGAGCAGGCCGGCACCGTGCCCAACGAGGCCGGACGCGTCGTCGCGGACGACGCCGCCGAGGGCACCGCCCGCTACCTGCAGGCGACCTACGTCACCGGCTGGATCAAGCGCGGCCCCGTGGGCCTGATCGGCCACACCAAGGGCGATGCGAACGAGACCGTCGCGAACCTGCTCGCCGACCGGGCGCAGGGGCTGCTCAATAACCCCGAGGACCCGTCCGAGGACGCGATCGTCGCCTTCCTCGAGGACAAGCAGCTGCCCTACACCACCTGGCAGGGCTGGTACCGCCTCGACGCGCACGAGCGCAGCCTCGGCGAGGCCGAGGGCCGCGAGCGCGTCAAGGTCGTCGAGCGCGAGGACATGTTCCGCGCCTCGGAGCCGCACAAGGCCTGA
>NZ_PCZU01000171.1:2249-11378 GCF_002887785.1 Rhodococcus sp. ENV425 | reverse complement strand
GTGGCCGAATGTCACATCGCGTCGTTTGGATCGACACGATGTGACATTCGGCCACAGCCGTATCCGGAGGCTGCGACGTTCAGGTGAGCAGCACCGCGCCGAGCCACACGCCGGCGGCGACGAGACCGCCGAGCAGCTCGACGAGGATCGAGAGCGCCACCGCCTTCGTCGCGTGCACGGTCGAGAGCCAGGCGTCGCGGTGGGTGCGGTGCCGCTGCACCTCGGACAGGTACGTGCCGAGCAGGAAACCGAGCAGCAGACCGATCACCGGGACGACGAAGAAGCCGACGATGCCGAGCAGACCGCCGGCGACGATCGAGCGGGTCGGCACCCCGGCGCGGCGCATCCGTCCTCCCGGCCACGTGTACTTCACGATGCCGGTGACCAGCAGGGCCGTCGTCGCGACGGCGAAGACCGTCCACGCGACGGTGCCGCCGGTGAGGACGGCCCACACCGCGATCGCCCCGAAGATCAGCAGGGTGCCCGGCAGGATCGGCACGACGATGCCGACGAGGCCGACGAGGATCGCGAGCCCGACGAGGACCTCCGCGCCGGCGGTCACGGCGCCACCGGCCGCACGCGCGACGCCGCCTCGACCGCGCGGGCCCGCGCGGTCTCGACGTCCGGGCCGGTGGACACCGCCACACCCATGCGACGACGGACGAACGACTCGGGCTTGCCGAACAGCCGCAGGTCGGTTTCGGGCACCGACAGCGCGTCGGCGACGCCCTCGAACGCGATGCCGGCGGCGTCGATGCCGCCGTAGATCACCGCCGACGCCCCGGGGGCGAGGAGCGCGGTGTCGACGGGCAGGCCCAGGATCGCGCGGGCGTGCAGCTCGAATTCGGAGTAGCGCTGCGAGCGCAGGGTCACCAGGCCGGTGTCGTGCGGGCGGGGGCTCACCTCGGAGAAGAACACGTCGTCGCCCGCGACGAACAGTTCGACGCCGAAGACGCCGCGGCCGCCGAGCGCGCCGGTCACCGTCGCCGCGATCTCCCGGGACCGGGCCAGGGCCCGCTCGCTCATCGGCTGGGGCTGCCAGGACTCGACGTAGTCGCCGGCGCGCTGCAGGTGCCCGATCGGTTCGCAGAAGAACGTCTCGACCTCCCCGGACGGCCCGACGGCGCGGACGGTGAGCTGGGTGATCTCGTACTCGAAGTCGACGAAGCCCTCGACGATGACCCGGCCGAGGTCGACGCGCCCGCCGGCGAGCGCATAGTCCCAGGCGGCGGCGATCTCGTCGGGGGTGCGGACCGTGGACTGGCCCTTGCCGGACGAGGACATCACCGGCTTGATCACGCACGGAAAGCCGACCTCGGCCGCGGCGGCGCGGACCTCGTCGAGGGATTCGGCGAAGCGGTACGGGGAGGTGGGCAACCCGAGTTCCTCGGCGGCGAGGCGGCGGATGCCCTCCCGGTTCATGGTCAGCCGGGTGGCGCGCGCGGTCGGGATCACCTCGGCGAGACCGCGTTCCTCGACGATCGCGAGCGCGTCGGTGGCGATCGCCTCGATCTCGGGCACGACCAGGTGGGGTCGTTCGGCCTCGACGAGCGCGAGCAGGGCCTGCGGGTCGCTCATGTCGACGGTGTGCGCGCGGTGCGCCACCTGGTGCCCCGGCGCGTTCGGGTACCGGTCCACCGCGATCACCTCGACACCGAGCCGTTGCAGCGCGACGACCACCTCCTTGCCGAGCTCACCTGCGCCGAGCAGCATGACGCGCAGGGCGCCGGGAGTGAGCGGGGTGCCGATTCGGGGTGAGACCATGAGGGGACTATATGTGCCCCGCAGGTCGCACCTGGAGGACGCGATGGACGTCGCAGAACCGAACCTCGAGTCGGACACCGGACGGTTCTTCACCACGGCCGGCGTCGACCCGGCCGACGAGGTGGACTGGCAGCGGCGCGACGCCCGCATCGTCCACCACGGCACCGGCGCGGTCGTGTTCGAGCAGCGCGACGTCGAGTTTCCCGCCGCCTGGTCGCAGATCGCCACCGACATCGTCACGCAGAAGTACTTCCGCGGCACCCTCGGCACCGAGGCGCGGGAACGCTCGCTGCGCGACGTCGTCGCCCGCATCGTGGACACCGTCACCGCGTGGGGTGCGGCCGACGGTCATCTCGACGACCCGGAGGCGTTCGCCGCCGAGCTGACGTACCTGATCCTCACGCAGCGGGCGTCGTTCAACAGCCCCGTGTGGTTCAACATCGGGGTGCCCGGCACCCCGCAGCAGGCCAGCGCGTGCTTCATCCTGTCGGTCGAGGACAGCATCGACTCGATCCTCGAGTGGTACCGCCAGGAGGCGGTGATCTTCAAGGGCGGGTCCGGGGCGGGCGTGAACCTGTCGCGCATCCGGTCGTCGGCCGAACCGCTGGCGGGCGGGGGTACCGCGTCGGGTCCGGTGAGTTTCATGCGCGGCGCGGACGCGTCGGCGGGCACCATCAAGTCCGGCGGCAAGACGCGCCGGGCCGCGAAGATGGTGATCCTCGACGTCGACCATCCCGATATCGAGGAGTTCGTCGACTGCAAGGCGATCGAGGAACGCAAGGCGCGGGTGCTGGCCGCGGCCGGCTTCGACATGGGACTCGACGGTCGCGACATCCATTCGGTGCAGTACCAGAACGCCAACAACTCGGTGCGGGTGACCGACGAGTTCATGCAGGCCGTCGCCGACGGCGCCGAGTGGCCGCTGCGCGCGGTGACCACCGGGGCGACGGTGCGGACGGTGCCGGCCCGCGAACTGCTGCACCGCATCGCGGCCGCCGCGTGGGAGTGCGCCGATCCGGGCCTGCAGTTCGACACCACCATCAACCGCTGGCACACCGCGGCCGCGACGGGCCGGATCAACGGCTCGAATCCGTGCTCGGAGTACATGCATCTGGACGACTCGGCGTGCAACCTGGCGAGCCTGAACCTGCTGACGTTCCTGCGCGACGACGGCACGTTCGACGTCGCCGGGTTCCGGCACGCCGTCGCGGTCGTGCTCACCGGCCAGGAGATCCTCGTCGGCCGCGCCGACTATCCCACCGACCGCATCGCGCGGACCTCGCGCCGGTTCCGGCAACTCGGCCTCGGCTACGCCAATCTCGGGGCGTTGCTGATGGCCCTGGGGCTGCCGTACGACAGCGACGCCGGACGGGCGTACGCCGCGGCGCTCACCGCGCTCATGACCGGGCACGCGTACGCGGTGTCGGCACGGCTCGCGCGCCGGCTCGGGCCGTTCGACGGATTCGCCGAGAACCGGGAGCACACCCTCGCGGTGCTGGCCCGTCATCGCGGTGCCGTCGACGACATCGACGAACAGGTCGCACCCGCCGACGTTCTCGCCGCGGCGCGGGAGGACTGGGACATCGCGTGCGCCCTCGCCGCCGAACACGGGGTACGCAACAGCCAGGTGACGGTCCTCGCGCCGACCGGCACGATCGGCCTGGCCATGGACTGCGACACCACCGGCATCGAACCCGATCTGGCGCTGGTGAAGACGAAGAAGCTGGTGGGCGGCGGGACGCTGTCCATCGTCAATCGCACGGTGCCCCGGGCATTGTCGCGGCTCGGTTATCCCCCGGACAAGGTGGCCGAGCTGATCACCCACATCGACACGCACCGCACCGTCGTCGGCGCGCCGCAGTTGCGGCCCGAGCATCTGCCGGTGTTCGCGACGTCGATGGGAGACAACGTGATCGAGCCGCGCGGCCACGTCCTGATGATGGCCGCGGTGCAGCCGTTCCTGTCCGGCGCGATCTCGAAGACGGTCAACCTGCCGGAGTCGGCGACGGCGGCCGACATCGAGGAACTGTTTCTCGACGCGTGGCGGCTCGGGCTCAAGGCGATCGCGGTGTACCGCGACAACTGCAAACTGGGCCAACCGTTGTCGGCCACGGCGGCCCCGGCCGCGACGGCCCCGGCGCCGCGGCGGGAACGGCTGCCCCGGCTGCGCCGGTCGCGCACCTTCGAGTTCCGCGTCGCGGACTGCAAGGGCTTCGTCACCGTCGGCCAGTACGACGACGGCCGTCCGGGCGAGATGTTCCTGCGGGTGGCCAAGCAGGGCTCGACCCTGGCCGGAATCATGGACGCGTTCTCGATGGCGGTCAGTTACGGCCTGCAGTACGGGGTTCCGTTGCGCACGTTCGTCAACGCGTTCACCAGCACCCGGTTCGAGCCGGCGGGCATCACCGACGATCCGGACCTCCGGATCGCGACGTCGATCCTGGACTACATCTTCCGGCGCCTGGCGGTGGAGTACCTCGACGCGGACGAGCGGGCCGAACTCGGCATCCGCACCGGTGCCGAGCGCAGCGCGCCCGTCTTCGACGACGCGGTGGCCGACACCCGGCAGGGTCGTGCGCGCCGCAGCGACGCGCCGTACTGCATGCAGTGCGGGGTGCAGATGCAGCGCTCGGGTTCCTGCCACGCCTGTCCGTCGTGCGGCAGCACCAGCGGGTGCAGCTGACGCGGTCGCGGTTGCGCCGAGGGGGACGTGGTCGCGGCATCACGCGAGTGGCGTCGACGAGAACCGCCCCCTCGCGGCCACGTCGGCCCTAGCCGGTGGCCTCCATCAGCGACAGCACGTTTCCGTGGGGGTCGCGGAACCACGCGACCCGCATGCCCTCGGGCGACGTCCACGCGTCGTGTTCGTCCTGGGCCATGCCGTTGTACCGGATGAATTCGACGCCCTTGGCGCGCAGCGCTTCGACGGTCTCGTTCAGGTTCGGTACCCGCCACCCCAGGGCGGTGTAACCGGTATCGGCGCGGGACTGCACCAGCGTCACCCGCACGGGCGAGCCGCCGCCCGCGTCCAGAATCAGCGTGAAGTGGTCCCGGGACAGCTTCTCGAAGCCGAGGGTGTCGACGTAGAACATCTCCGAGATGTCGAGATCGGTACTGGGCAGGAAGCTCACGAGCTGACCGCGGATCGTCATGGGAACCACTGTGCGCCTCACCCCGCGGCCAGGCAAGGTTGCGGCAACCCGTGCGTGGCGGGTCCGGGGTACTAGCATCTGCTCGTATGAGCACCTCCGAGATCGCGACCGTCCTGGCCTGGCACGACGCTGTCAATTCCAACGACATCGAGACCCTGCTGGCGTTGTCGAGCGACGACATCGTGCTCCCCACCGGGGACGACGACGAGGATCAGGGCCTCGACGAGCTGCGGGAGTGGGCGACGACGGCGGGCGTGACGTTCCGGCCCGGCCGGATGTTCGTGCACGAGGGGATCGTCGTGGTCGAGGAGACCGCCACGTGGGCGGCCGATCCGGAGCACCCGCGCAGTGAGGCGATCGCATTCCGGGTGGTGGGCGACCATGTCGTCTCGGTGTACCGGCACGACACCCTCGAGGAGGCGTTCGAGGCCACCCGGCTGAACGAGGGGGATCTCTACGAGGGATAGGCGACGTGCCGTGACCCCCGGCACATTCTAGCGATCGCTAAGGTAGCCTCCTCGTGGAATGGTCCCAACGCACCCCGAGTGAGGTTCGACGAGTGTCCGCTGAAGCTGTTGAGAAGAAGGGTCCGCTCGCGGGTATCCGCGTCGTCGAGTTCGCGGGACTCGGCCCCGGCCCGCACGCCGCCACCCTGCTCGCCGATCTCGGCGCCGACGTCGTGTGCGTGCAGCGGCCGGGCCTGATCCCGCCCGCCGGTCACCGCGACCAGATCCAGCGCGGCCGCCGCGTCGTCGAGGCCAACCTGAAGGATCCCGAGCAGGTCGAGAAGGTTCTCGGGCTGATCGAGCGCGCCGACGTCCTCATCGAGGGCTTCCGCCCGGGCGTGACCGAGCGCATGGGGCTCGGCCCGGACGTCGCGCTGGCCCGCAACCCGCGCCTGGTCTACGGGCGGATGACCGGCTGGGGCCAGGAGGGCCCGCTCGCCCACGCCGCCGGCCACGACATCAACTACATCTCCCTGACGGGCGTGCTGCACGCCATCGGGCGCAAGGGTGAGCGGCCGGTGCCGCCGCTGAACATGGTCGGCGACTTCGGCGGCGGCTCGATGTTCCTGATCTTCGGCATCCTCTCCGCCCTCGTCGAGCGCCAGAGTTCCGGCAAGGGGCAGGTCGTCGACGCCGCGATGGTCGACGGCGCGCTGGCGCTCTCGCACATGATGTGGGCGTTCCGCGGCCGCGGCGTGTGGTCGGACGAGCGCGGTGTGAACCTCCTCGACACCGGCGCGCCGTTCTACGACGTGTACGAGACCGCCGACGGCAGGTACATGGCCGTCGGTTCCATCGAGCCGCAGTTCTACGCGCTGCTGCTGCAGGGCCTCGAGCTCGATCCGGCCGAGCTGCCGCAGCAGCTCGACACCTCGGCGTGGCCGCAGATGAAGAAGCTGTTCACCGAGAAGTTCCTGTCCAAGACCCGCGACGAATGGGCCGCGATCTTCGACGGCACCGACGCATGCGTCTCCCCCGTGCTCACGTTCGGCGAGGCCCCGGCCAACCCGCACATCGCGGCCCGCGGCTCGCTGATCGAGCTCGACGGCGTCACCCAGCACGCCCCCGCGCCCCGGTTCTCCCGTACCCCGGCGGGCCCGCCGGCCCCGCCGGCCGGCGAGGCCACCGACGTCGACTCCGTCTGGCGCTAGGCAGCGGAGCTGCCGGTGTGTCCTTTGGGCTGCCCTGGCGACCCGAAGGACACACCGGCGCCGCAGGCGCCTACAGGAGGTGCACGGCGCCCGTGTCGACCGCGTCCAGCAGGAACGCCGGGGACACGTCCGGGCGACCGGCGCGGCCCCTGCCCGCGGTGAGCTCGTCCGCGAGCCGGCGCGCGACGTCGAGCACGAGCGGGCCGCCGTCGGGCAGGAACCGGAGCAGACCCGCCTGTTCGCACCGCGCGGCGACGGAGGCCAGCAGGGTCGCCGCTTCCTCGTCGTGCCCGGCCGCGGCCAGGCAGGCCACCTCGAGCCGCTCCGCGCGCAGCAGCCTGCGCGCCCGGCGGCTGCCGCGCAGCAGTTGCACCCACTCGCCGGCCCACCGGCACGCCAGCTCGGTGTTCTCCGGCGTCGGATCGGCGAGCAGCCCCCGGATGGCCGTGGCCTCCTCGAGCTGCGCGGTCCACGCCGCCGTGCCGTGGTCGGGGCGCGGCCGCGTCCCGTAGGCGACCGGCTGCTGCCGCGGCGCCGACGGCAGCGGCCCGAGACCG
This sequence comes from Rhodococcus sp. ENV425, assembly GCF_002887785.1. Classification (NCBI taxonomy): domain Bacteria; kingdom Bacillati; phylum Actinomycetota; class Actinomycetes; order Mycobacteriales; family Nocardiaceae; genus Rhodococcus; species Rhodococcus sp. ENV425. The sequence continues at coordinate 4,248 of NZ_PCZU01000171.1, read as the reverse complement.
AGCCGGACGCGTTCGTTCTCGACGGCCGCCGCGAGCCGCTCCAGGTTCATGGCGGCGGCCGCACGGGCGCCGTCCGCCAGTCGCGACACCACCGCCTCGCGGTCGCCGCGCACGGCCTTGAGCCGGGCACCGACGACGTACCGCGAGATCTTGAAATCCACGACCCCGCCCTCCGAGCCGAGGGCGAAGCCGTCGTCGAGCAGCCGCTCGGCCTCGTCGAGCTCGCCCCGCTCGTAGAGCAGCTCACCGAGGATCGACCCGGCCAGCACCGCGGCCGACGAGTGCCGGCCGCTGCCGCGCCGCGCCGCGCGCAGTCCCGCGCGGAAATGCTCCTCGGCCCCGGCGACGTCGAGCTGTTCGACCGCGGCCAGCCCCAGCAGGGCGCGGGCGTGCATGGTGTTGTAGGGGCCCTCGTTGAGTTCGTGGTACGGCTGCGCCACCTGCTGCAGCCGAACCACCTCGTCGTAGTCGGCCCGGTAGACCGCGGCGAACGTGGCGACGTTGAGCCCGGACGAGATCACCAGCGGCGGCAGTGTGGCGGCGCGGGCCAGGCAGTGCTCGACGAGATCGTCGGCGCGTTCCAGGCGGTCGCAGCGCAGGGCGACGATGCTGCGCACGACCTCCACCTCGACGGCGATGTCGGCCGCCTCCTCGGCGTTCACACCGTCGGCCGCGACCGCCGCCTCGACCACGTCCAGCGCGTGCAGCGCCGGCGCCGAGCGGTGCAGCAGGATGTTCCCCCAGGCGATCGACAGCTGCAGGCGGATCCGGCCCGCCACGGCGCGGCGCGGCAGCTTGGCGACGAGCCCGAGCAGCGTGGTGGCGTGCCCGTGCTCGATCATCCGGCGCCCGTTCTTCTCGACGAGGTCGACGGCGCGGTCCTCGTCGCCCGCGGCGAGGGCGTGGTCGACCGCCTCGCCGACCATCGCATGGCCCTCGTACCACTCGGACGCGGTCCGGTGCAGGGCCGGGACGCGCTCCGGGTGCTCGCGTTCGAGCCGCTGCCGGAGGAACTCGGCGAACAACGGCTGATATCCGAACCAGCGGCCGTCCTCGTCGATCCGGTGAAGGAACAGGTCCCGGTCCTCGAGGTCTTCGAGCAGGGCCTGACCACGTTCGTGCCCGGTGAGCGCGGTGGCGAGGCTGCCGCAGATGCGTTCGGTCACCGCGGTGGTGAGCAGGAACTCGACGTCGTCCGGGGGCAGCGACTCGAGCACGTTCTCGGCGAGGAAGTCGCCGATCGCCCGGTGCCGGCCGGACAGGTGGGAGATCAGTTCCCCGGGGTCCTCGCGTCCGCGCAGCGACACCGCCGCGAGCTGCAACGCGGCCGCCCACCCGTCGGTGGCGGCGGTCAGGTCGGCGACCTCGTCGTCGTCGAGGTCCAGCCCGGCGAGGTCGACGAGGAAGGTCCGCGCCTCGGACTCGTCGAATCGCAATGCCTCGTAGTCTATTTCGACGAGTTCGTCGCGCACCCGCATCCGGCTCGTCGGCAGTCCCGCGCGGGTCCGGCCGACCACCACGAGCTGCATGTGGTGGCAGCCGTTGTCGAGCAGGAAGGCCATCGCGGCGATCGTCGCGGGGTCGTCGACCCGATGCCAGTCGTCGATGATGACGACGAGTCGTTCACCGGCCCTGTGGATCTCGTCGATGAGTGAGGTGAGCACGTAACGTTCGGCCTCGTCGCCGTGTTCGTCGAGCACCTGGCCGAGCTCGCGGGCCAGCGAGGGCCGCACCTGCCGGATCGACTCGACGAGGTGGGCCAGGAACCACACCACGTTGTTGTCGTCGTGGTCGACGTTGAGCCAGGCGACGGGCACGTTCCTCTCGGTGAGCGCGTAGCGCCACTGCAGGGCCAGCATGGTCTTGCCGAATCCCGGCGGGGAGTGGATGACGGTCAGTTTCCGGCGCTGCTCCGTGTCGAGGACGGCGAGCAGGCGCCGTCGCGGCACGAGCCGGCGTGTGGTCGACGGCGGACGGAACCGGGTCGCCGGCACCGGCG
>NZ_PCZU01000171.1:0-2228 GCF_002887785.1 Rhodococcus sp. ENV425 | reverse complement strand
GGTGGCGCGCACGCCGGACCGGTAGGTGCTCCGCCGCTCCGACACGGACGGCGACGGAGGGTGACCGGGCTCCGAGCCCGGCTCGAGTTCCCCGGCTACCGGCAGCTCGTCCACCGGCAGACCCTCGTCGGCCTGCACCTCGCGCAGCAGCTCCCCGAACTCGGCGGCGGTCGCGGGCCGGGCCTGCGGGTCCACCGACATGGAACGCTCGATCGCCGAGGACAATCCGTCCGGGACGCCCTGCTCGCGCAGGTCCGGAACGGGCTGGGTGGTCACCCGCACGAACTGCGCCACGACCCGCTCGCCGCTGCGCCGTTCGAATGCCGCGTGCCCGGTCAGCGCGCAGAACAGCGTGGCGCCGAGGCTGTAGACGTCCGATGCGGGGGTGGGCACGCGGCCGCTGAGCACCTCCGGGGCCGTGAACGCCGGCGACCCGGTCACCTCACCCGCCACCGTCTCGAAGCCCCCGCTGATGCGGGCGATCCCGAAGTCCGTGAGCTGCGGCTCGCCGAACTCGGTGAGCAGGATGTTGGCCGGCTTGACGTCGCGGTGCAGGATGCCGACGCGGTGGCCGGTCTCGAGGGCGCCGGCCAGCTTGATGCCGATCCGCACCACCTCGGCCCACGGGATGGGCCCGGAGCGGCGCAGTTGCGCGTCGAGCGAGTCGCGCGGGTGGTACTGCATCACGAGGTACGGGCGCCCGGATTCGGTGGTGCCGACCTGCAGGACGTTGACGATGTTGGGATGCCCGGACAGCCGTCCCATGGCGCGCTGCTCACGCAGGAAACGCTCGAGGTTGTCTGTGTCCATGTGGGAGGTGAGGACCTTCACCGCGACCGGGCGATCGAGTGCGGTCTCGTAGCAGCGGTAGACGACACCGAATCCGCCGCGCCCGATCTCCCGCGCGTCGTCGAACCCGGCGGCGGCGAGTTCGGCAGCGAGGTCGAACCCGATGTCGCGCTGCGTCGCGTACGGATCCTTTTCGGCCACAGTCGTTCTCGCATCCGTCCGAAGTGGCGGCTCGCGGACGGCCACAACGGCGTGACCGCCCGTGCGTACCCCTCGAGCATAACGCCGCGGACCGGTTCCCGGGCCCCGTCCGGCCACCTCCGAATCAGACCACGAGGTGTGGTTCCGCGAGGTCCCGGCCGCGGGCGAGCGCGTCGTACGCCGACGCCACGGACGCCACCGCCCGGCGCACCTCGTCGACCTCCCGCGCGTACGGCAGCCGGAGGAAGCGCTCGAACGCGCCTTCCACGCCGAACCTCGGTCCGGCGGCGAGGACCACACCGTGATTCGGGGCGGTCGCCGCGAGGGCCGTCGACACCGGCGTGGGCATCCGCACCCACAGCGACATCCCGCCCGGCCCCACCGTGTACTTCCAGTCGGGCAGGTGCTCGTCGAGCGCGCCGAGCATCGCCGCCCGGCGGCGGCGCAGCTGTCCGCGCCGCCGCTCGAGCAGGTCTTCGACGTCGCCGAGCAGGTGCGCCGCGGCGAGCTGCTCCATCACCGGCGTGCCGAGGTCGACGGCGGAGCGTGCCCCCACGAGCCGCGTGATCAGGGACCGGTCGGCACGGATCCAGCCCACCCGGAGCCCGCCCCACAGGGACTTCCCGGTGGATCCCACCGTCACGACGGACCGGTCCGCGCCGTACGAGGCGACCGCGGGGGGCGGTGGGGTGTCCAGCCACAGGTCCACCATCGTCTCGTCCACGACGAGCGTCATGCGGGTCTCCTGGGCGATCCGGACGAGTTCGGCCCGGCCCTGTGCGCCCATGCACAGCCCGGTGGGGCTGTGGAAGTCCGGGATCAGGAACGCCATTCGCGCCGCCGTCTGCCGCGCGGCGCTGCGCAGGCCCTCGAGGTCCCAGCCGGCGTCGGCGCCGCCCTCGGGCCGCACCGGCACCACGACCGGCCGCGCCCCGTGCCGCCGGATCGCCTCGAGCGCATTGGGATACGTGGGATGGTCGACGATCACGCGGTCGCCGGCGTCGGTGAGCACGCCGAGCAGCAGGCGCAGCGCGTGCTGCGCGCCGGAGGTGACCATGATCTGGTCGGCGTCCGTGGGCAGCCCCCGCTCCCGGTAGCGCCGCGCGATGACCTCGCGCAGCGGGGCCACGCCGATCGGCTCCATGCCGTGCGAGTCGAGGTAGGCCGGCACCGAGCGCAACGCGGCCGCGTAGGCGGACTCGATCTCGGCGGCGGGCGCGGGCATGGACGCGTAGCTC
>NZ_PCZU01000170.1:11629-13387 GCF_002887785.1 Rhodococcus sp. ENV425 | reverse complement strand
CCACCTCGGGGGCCAGGGCCGCGATGTCGCCGGTGCCGTCGTCGATCCCGACGACGATCTCGCGGTCCGGTACGGTCCCGTCGAGGCGGTCCTGCACCCCGGCCAGCGTCTCCCACACGTCCACGTGCCCGCCGATGCGACCGGACAGCGGCGAGACGAGCAGGCGGTGCCGGTGCTCGCCGGGCAGGTCGAAGCCGTGACCGGTCAGCCGCGCGGTGAGCTCGGTGCGGTCCCCGCGCATCCCGAGGCCGCCGGCGGTGAGGACGAGGGTGCCCCCGGCGTGCTCGTGGGCGAGTTCGGCGAGGACCTGCAGCTGCGCCGCGGTCAGCCGGCCCCCCGAGAGGGGCACCTCGACCAGGTCGGCCACGGCGGGATCATGGGCATGCGGCATGCCCTCCAGGCTAGACGGCGCCGGTCGGCGCGCCGGCGGCGCGGTTTTCCGTAGGGTGTGCCCCATGACCCCGACCTTCGCCGACCTCGCCGCCGCGAAGTACGTGCTGCTGACCACGTTCCGCAAGGACGGCACCCCGGTGCCGACCGCGGTGTGGGCGGCCGCCGACGCCGACCGGCTGCTGGTGTGGACCGTCACCGACTCGTACAAGGTCAAGCGGCTGCGCCGCGATCCGCGGATCACCCTCGCGGTGTGCGACGTGCGCGGCAACCCGCGCAGCGACGCGGTCCCCGGCACCGCCACCGTGCTCGATGCCGCCGGCACCGAGCGGGCGCGGGCCGTGATCGCCCGCAGATACGGGATCCTCGGGTGGCTCACGGTCAAGGGCAGCGTGCTGCGCCGCGGCCGCGCCGGCACCGTCGGCATCGCCTGCGCCGTCGACGCGGGCGCCACCGCTCCGGAGACGGGCACCCCGGCCCCCGGGCACGGCTGAGAGCGCGTCGGCGCACATCCGATGCCGGCCGTCCGGGGTGCGAGGCACGAAGCCCTCGACAGCTGTGCTGCTAGTGCGGTAGCCGGGCGCCGCCGGGGGTGGTGGCGAAGACGTGGGCGTGCGACGGGTCGATGCGGACGTGCACGACCTGGCCTTTCTCCGGTGGATTTCGCCAGTGGACCCTGGCCACCATTGGCTCGTGCCGTCCGCCCACCTGAGTGCGTCCGAAGATGAACGCTTCCGAGCCGAGTTCTTCGACCACGTCGACCTCGAGTTTCAGTCCGCCGGAGTCGGCGATCTCGACGTGCTCGGGCCGGATCCCGAAGACAACCTCCCGGCCGGCGGCCGCCAGGGTGTCCCGCGGCACCGGAATCACCTGCCCGCCGAAGCGGATTCCGCCGTCGGTGACGGGCACGGTGAACAGGTTCATCGACGGTGAACCCATGAATCCGGCGACGAAGACGTTCGCGGGCCGGTGGTAGAGCTCGCGCGGTGACGCGCACTGCTGCAGCACCCCGCCCTGGAGGACGGCGACCCGGTCGCCCATCGTCATCGCCTCGACCTGGTCGTGCGTGACGTAGACGGTGGTCGTGCCCAGGTGGCGCTGCAACTGGGCGATCTGCGTCCGGGTCTGCACCCGCAGCTTTGCGTCGAGATTCGACAGCGGCTCGTCCATGAGGAACACCTGAGGCTGGCGGACGATGGCGCGGCCCATGGCAACTCGCTGCCGCTGGCCCCCCGACAACGCCTTCGGCTTGCGGTCCAGATACGCGCCGAGGTCGAGCATGTCGGCGGCCTCGGCGACGCGGCGGCGGATCTCGGACTTGTCGGTACCGGCGAGTTTGAGCGCGAAGCCCATGTTCTCCGCGACGCT
>NZ_PCZU01000170.1:3074-11619 GCF_002887785.1 Rhodococcus sp. ENV425 | reverse complement strand
GGCGTAGTTCTGGAACACCATCGCGATGTCGCGTTCCTTGGGTTCGGCGTGCGTGACGTCGCGGCCGCCGATGGTGATGCGACCGCCGTCGACGTCCTCGAGGCCGGCGAGCATGCGCAGCGACGTCGACTTACCGCAGCCGGACGGGCAGACCAGGACGAGGAATTCGCCGTCCTCGATGTGCAGGTCGAGTTGGTCCACCGCGGGGCAGTCCGAACCGGGGAACAGTCGGGTCGCGTGGTCGTACGTGATGGTTGCCATGAGAAAAGAGAGTCCCTCCACCGGCAGGAACGTGCCGGACGATCCGAGTGAGGTGAGTGGTGTGGGTATCGGTGCTGTCAGGGCGTCGTGGTCGAACTGTCGGTACCGGTGAACGGCACGTAACTCGAGGAGGAGATGGTGCCGAATTGCGGTCCGTCGCCGTTGTCGAAGCCCCACGTCGTCCAGTTGCCGTCCCGTGTCCGCCGCATCTGCACCGCGTACAGGTCGGCGGTGTCGATGTTCGCCGCCTCGGTGATCTTCCACGGCCCGAGCGGGGACTGTCCTTCGGCGATCCAGGTCCCCGCTTGGTGCCCGGCGTGAACGCTGGTGTTCTTGGGCGCGCAGGAGAACACCAGGACCGGTTTCCCGTTGACGGTGTGTGCCTGCAGGACTTCCATCTCGCCGAATCCGGCGGGCGTCGAGAGTGGGGGGTGGATGTGCCAGTGGCTCAGGTCCTTGCTGGTGGCGTGGCCGACGACGGCGCGGCCCTCGGGATCGCCGGAGTTGGCGCGGGCGGTGATCAGCATGTGCCACCGACCGGCGTGTTCGAAGACGTAGGGGTCGCGCCAGGCTTCGTCCGGCCAGGTGCCCTCGCCGAGGCGTTCGTACCAGCGGCCGTCGGCCTCGAGGACGAGGTCGGGGTCCTTGGTCCAGGTGACCAGGTCCGAGGAGGTTGCGCGGCCGATGCGTTGTACGAGGCCGTTCTCGGCCCGGCTCACGCCGGTGTAGAACATGCTCCAGCGTCCGCCGGTGTCGCGGACGACGGAGCCGGTCCAGGTCGCGAGGTCGTCGAACGCCGGGGCGTCGGAGGCCGCCACTGCGTCGGCGGTCAGGGTCCATTGCTCGCCGTCCCGCGAGGTCGCGTGTCCGATGGCCGCACGGTAGTGGCGGCGTTCGCGGTCCTGCAGGGCGCGCGAGGCGCGGAGGAAGAACAGGTGGTAGTCGGTGCCGTCGTCGGTCATCCAACTGTCCCAGACCCAGTGGTCGGGAAGGGCGAGGCGCATCAGGTCTCCTGGGGTGTTCGGCAATCGGGGCGCGACCGTCGTGCTCTCAGCACGGAGAGTCGTCTGCGGTCGCCGCTGTCGGCCGCCTTCGGTCCGGCGCCGGTCCGGTGCTGGCGCGGACGGTGAGTGTCACCGGGGCCGTGACGGCGGTGGGTACGCCGCCGTCCGCGGTGGGGCTGGGATTCAGCGTTTCGAGGACCAGGCGGGCGGCGATCTCGCCCTGCTCGCGGACGGATTGGTGCACCGTGGTCAGGTCGGTGAGTGCGGCGAGGGGGTGATCGTCGATCCCGACCACGGAGACGTCGTCGGGTATCCGCAGGCCCCGGCGGCGCAGGGTTCTGATCGCGCCGAGGGCGAGTTCGTCGCTGTGCGCGAACACAGCCGTCGGGGCGCGCTCCGGGGCCGCGTCGAGAATGTCGGCCATCGCCGATGCGGCGTTGAGGCCGCCCCAGTCGACGTCGCGGATGAGAGCGTGATCGACCGCGATCCCGGCCTCGGTCAGGGCGTCGACGTACGCCGCCGAGCGGCCCGGGCGGGCCGGCCAGCCCGGCTGGTCCGGGTCGTGGGCGGCGATCATGGCGATGCGCCGGTGGCCCAGTTCCAGGAGGTGGTCGACGGCCAGGCGGCCGGCACGATAGTCGTCGATGCAGACGTAGGGGTAGTCGGCGTTCTGCCCGCCGGCGGCGATGATGCTGACGCCCATCAGGGCGAGCCGTTCTTGCTCGTGCTGGTCGACCGGGAATGCGACCACCACGACGGCGTCGACCTTCCGGCGGGCGGGCAGCCGGGTGAAGAAGTCGTGGCGGTCGTCGGGGCCGCCGACCTGGTACAGCAACAGGTCGAAGTGGGCCGCGGAGAGCACCGTTTCGATGCCGCTCACCATCTCGCCGAAGAACCAGCGCTCGATGTGGGGGACGGCCAGCGCCACCCGTCGTGTCGGGCCGCCGGCGAGGCGGACCGCATCCGGGGAGACGACGTAGTCGAGACGGCGGGCGGTGGCGAGGACCTTCGCCTTCGTCGCCGCGGACACACCGTACGAGTCGTTGAGGGCGCGTGAAGCCGTCGTCAGTGAGACCCCGGCCTCCCGGGCGACGTCGCTGAGGCTCAACGCTGCAGGTCGATTGGACACAAGCCCGATGGTAGACCGATCGACCTTGATTTCGGAAGCGCTTCCGACATACGCTTCGGAAGCGCTTCCGAAATGTGATGCGCATCTCAACGCGGAGGAGTTATGGACTCACACCACTCGACCCCGGCCCGGCGGGCACGCAGATTCGCCGCCCTCGCAGGCGCCGCGGTCCTGCAGACGGTGGTGGCGTGCGCGCCGCCGGGCAGCGGTAACACCGCGACCGTCCCGACCGACCCGGTGCCGGTGAACATCGATCTCGGCACCGACCCGATCGAGTTGACCCTGTACGACGGTGCGGGGTTGAAGAAGATCGACGAGGCCCTGATCGCGGCGTTCACCGAGCGCCATCCGAACGTGACCATCACCCCGCGCTACGACCCGGACGAGGTGCAGGCCGTCAACGCCCCCCGGGTGCTCGCGTCGGAGAATCCGCCGGACATCGCGCGGATCATCGCGCTGCCCGCCGCGGTAGCCAACCACCAGCTCACGGCCCTCGATCCGTGGGCCGACGCCTACGGCTGGAACACGCTTCCGCCGGGGCAGAGTGCCATGTACCGGGTCGATGCGAACGGAATCCGCGGCACCGGCCCGCAGTACACGATGGCCAGCGGGTTCACGGTGACCGGGCTCTACTACAACAAGGAGCTTGCGAACCGGATCGGGATGGTCGAGCCGCCCACCACCGTCGCGGAATTCGAGCAGGCCCTGGCGTCGGCGAAAACTGCCGGACTGATCCCGATCATGGCCGGCAACAAGAGCGCGCAGGTCACCTTCCTGGTCCAGATGATGCTGAACACCGCCCTCGGCCCGGACGCGGTCAACGGCTGGGTCTTCAACGCGCCCGGCGCCACCCTCGACACCCCCGCCGCGGTCGACGCGGCCGCGGTGGTGGCCGGCTGGGCAGCGAAGGGCTACTTCCCCGCGGACACCAACGGCACCGACGCCACCGCCGCCGCCGGACGGTTCGCTGCGGGCGAGGCCCTGTTCTATGTCTCCGGGAACTGGGATGCCGCGACCCTACAGGCCAAGATGGGCGAGAACGTCGGCTTCACCCTTCCACCCGCGCCCGCCGGGTCACCCGTGCTCGCCATGTCCGACCCGGTGTCGAACTTCGCAATACCCTCGGGGTCGGACGACAAGAACGCCGCCGCAGCCTTCCTGGACTTCCTCCGCTCCGACGCGGGCCGGCAGGTCGTGGTCGACGCCGGCTTCGCCCCGTCCGGTACCGGCCCGGTCCCGGCCACCGCCCCCGGATCGCTGGGCGCCCAGATCCAGGCGGCCTTCGACATACTGGTCGCCGCCGACGGCCAGGTCCAATTCGTCCAGAACGCCACCAACGGCATGTCCGGCACCTGGCTACCGCAGGTCCAGATGCTCGTCGCCGGCCGAACCACGCCCGGCGAGATGATGGCCGCCGTCCAATCCGCATACGAGCAGGACCTCCTGAGATGACCTCCACCGCACACGCCCCCCAGACATCCCCCACCCGGGCGTTCCCGCATCGCGTCGCAACCCGGCCGGGGCGGGGCCACCGCGCCAAACGGGCCCTGACCGGATGGCTGTTCGTCCTGCCCGCCGCGGCGGTGTACACCGTCTTCGTCCTCCGGCCGCTGCTGAGCACCCTCTGGTACTCCCTCTACAACTGGGACGGCATCTCCGTCGGCAGCTGGGTGGGGCTCGGCAACTACCGCCGCGTGCTCACCGACCCGCAGCTGCTGTCCTCGATCGGGCACGCGTTCTTCCTCATCCTGTTCTTCACCGTCCTCCCGGTGATCGGCGGCCTTCTCGTCGCTGCCCTGCTCCAGGAGATCCGCATACGCGGCCTCGGTACCCTCACCCGCACCCTGCTGTTCCTACCGCAGATCATTCCCGGCGCGGCCGCGGCGGTCGCGTGGGTGTGGATGTTCTCGACCAACGGCACCGTGAACCAACTGCTCTCGGCCGTCGGCCTGGGCGGGCTCACCCGCTCCTGGCTCGGCGACTTCGACTGGGCCCTGCCCGCCGTCGGCGTCATCGGCACCTGGCTCGGCCTCGGATTCTGCACCATCCTGCTGATGGCCGGCATCGGGAAGATCGACATCTCGATCTACGAGGCCGCCCGGCTCGACGGCGCCAGCTTCCTCAGCACCTTCCGATACGTCACCGTTCCAGCCCTGCGGGCAGAGATCGGGGTCTGCGTCACCGTCACCATCATCGCCGCCCTCGCCAGCTTCGACATCGTGTTCATGTCCACCCAGGGCGGACCCGGCTACGCGACCACCGTGCCCGGCGTCCTGATCTATCAACTCGGCTTCACCGAATCCCGGGTCGGTCTCGCCAGCGCCCTCGCTGTCGTCCTCACCGGCCTGATCCTGATGGTCATCCTGCCGATCCAGCGCTTCTTCAGAGAGAAATGATCATGAAAACCTCCGCTCGCCAACGGATTCCCGGACTCGTCCTGCTGCTCGGCACCATGATCTTCTCGATCCTGCCGTTGCTCAGCATGCTGTCGGCGGCACTGCAACCGCAGGGCACCGTCCCGCTCGGGCTGTCGTGGCCGTCGAACCCGCACTGGCACAACTTCCTCGACGCCTGGCGCGTCGCGGAGGTGACACCGCTGATGGTCTCGAGCATCATCCTCGTCGCCGGCGTCGTCCCCGTCGCAGCGCTGTTCGCTGCGATGGCCGGTTACGGGCTCGGGCAGCTGCACGTGCCCGGAGGCACCGTCGTCTTCCTGCTCCTGCTGCTGGGGTTGACTCTCCCGAAGGAGGCGACGATCGTGCCGCTCTACTACCAGCTGCGCGAGATGAACCTGCTCAACACCCGCCTCGGACTCATCCTGGTTCTCATCGGCACGTTCACGCCCTTCGCCGTCTTCTGGATGCGAGCCCATTTCCTGTCCATGCCGAAAGAGCTCACCGAGGCTGCGGCCCTGGACGGGGCGGGCCCCTGGCAGGCCTTCCGTCACATCCAGATCCCGCTCGCGGTCCCGGCGCTGGCCTCGCTGTGTCTGCTGCTGTTCCTGTGGACCTGGAACACCTTCCTGCAGGCCATCGTCCTCATCGACGACCCCGGTAAGCGGACCATGGCGGGCGCACTGCAGAACTTCGTCGGCCAATACTCGACCGACGTCGTCCTTCTCAACGCCGGATCCCTGCTGATCATGGCCCCGACCATCGTGGTGTTCCTGCTGTTCCAGCGCCACTTCGTCAAGGCGATGATCGCCGGCGCCGTCAAGGGCTGACCGTGCCCGCCCACACCACTACCACGCCCACACCACCCGCAGGGGAAACCATGCCCACATCACGACAGTGGTGGCACGACGCTGTCATCTACCAGGTGTATCTGCGCAGCTTCGCCGACGGCACCGGCGACGGCATCGGCGACCTCGCAGGGCTCGCCGAGCGCCTGCCGTACCTCGTCGACCTCGGCGTCGACGCAATCTGGATCACCCCCTGGTATCCGTCACCGATGGCGGACGGCGGCTACGACGTCGCCGACTTCCGCGACATCGACCCCCTCTTCGGCACTCTCGACGACGCGGACACCCTGCTGGCCGCCGCCCACGCTGCCGGACTCCGCATCATCATCGACCTGCCCGCCAACCACACGTCCGACACCCACCCCTGGTTTCGGGAGGCGTTGCGCAGCGCCCCCGGTTCGCGGGAGCGCGCCAGGTACTTCTTCCGCGCCGGCCGCGGCGACACGGGCGAACTCCCGCCGAACGACTGGATCAGCGCATTCGGCGGACCGGCCTGGACCCGCACCACCCGAGAGGACGGACAAGCCGGCCAGTGGTATCTGCACTTGTTCGCACCCGAACAACCCGACCTCGACTGGACCAACCCCGAGGTCCGCACCGAATTTGCTGACGTTCTGCGCTTCTGGTTCGACCGCGGCGTCGACGGCATACGCATCGACGCCGTGTCGGCGATGGCCAAGGTTCCCGGACTGCCGGATGCCGGCCACGCACCGGGAGCCCGGTTCGAATCCAGCACGTGGGTCGACAATCCGCACTGGGATGTCGACGAACTTCACGACATCCTGCGCGAGTTTCGCACCATCGCCGACGAATACGGCCCCGACCGCATGTTCGTCGCCGAGGCGATCGTCCGCAGCCCCGAACGTCTGGCCCGCTACGTGCGTCCCGGCGAGTTGCACACCGCCTTCAACTTCGACTTCCCCAGAGCCGGCTGGGACCCGGCAGCACTGCGCGAGGCCATCGACCGCAGCCGCGAGGCGCTCCGCGAGGTCGGTGCGCCGACCACCTGGGTGCTCTCGAGCCACGACGAGACTCGCCACCTCACCCGATTCGGGCGCGCCGAAACCAGCACACTGCCGATGACCCTGACCGCCGCCACCGACTCCGATCTCACCCTCGGCACCCGCCGCGCCCGCGCGGCGGCCCTGCTCATGCTCGCCCTGCCCGGCGGTGCCTACCTCTACCAGGGCGAAGAACTCGGCCTCGAGGAAGTCGCCGACCTCCCTGCGGAACTGCTGCAGGACCCGACCTGGGAACGGTCCGGGCACACCATCCGCGGCCGCGACGGATGCCGGGTCCCGCTGCCCTGGAGCGGTGACCACCCACCCTTCGGGTTCGCCGCCGACCACGTCCAGCCGTGGCTACCCCAACCCGACAACTGGAAGTCGAAGACCGTCGCCGCCGAATCCGACGACCCCGATTCGATGCTCACCCTCTACCGCACCGCACTACGACTCCGACGCACACTGCCCGCCCTGCGCGATGACTCTTTCGGCTGGCAGCCGTCGGCCACCGATGCCCTCGTCTTCGACCGCGGACCGACGTTTCGGTGCGTCGTGAACCTGTCCCGTCAACCGGTTGCGATCGACCCGGACGCAACCGTCCTGCTCGCCTCCGCCGCCCTGACCGATGCCCGTTCTCTGCCACCGGACACCGCAGTCTGGCTGCGCACCAACCGATAGGGCCGTGACACAGCCACTCCATCGAAGAACTTGTCGGATCCGGCGGTGACCACATCGAACGAGCCTTCTCGCCCAAATCCGCCCGATTTTCGGGGGACACTACGTCGAGCCCGTAGGTCGGCAGCCCGGCCCGGTTCCACCGCGCCCTGCCCTGAGCGCCGGGCTCAGCGAGCGCGGCTGACCGACGACATGTGGAAGTCGGGGACCCGCAGCGGCGGCATCGCGGTGCGGGTGAACCAGTCCTTCCATTCCCGCGGCAGGGTCCGCTCCGTGCGGCCCGCCTCGGTGGTGCGCCGCAGCAGATCCAGCGGGCTCTCGTTGAACCGGAAGTTGTTCACCTCCGCCGTCACCGCACCGTCCTCGACCAGGTACACGCCGTCGCGGGTCAGACCGGTCAGCAGCAACGTCGCCGGGTCGACCTCCCGGATGTACCACAGCGTCGTCAGCAACAGTCCCCGCTCGGTGCGGGCCACCATCTCGTCCACGTCGGCCGCGCCGCCGCCGGTCAGCACCAGGTTCTCCCCGGGCGCCGCCACCGGCGCCCCGAACTCGGCGGCCGCGGCCCGCGGGTACGCCAGCGCGTGCACCGCGCCCCCGCGCACCCAGTCGACCCGCCCGGCGTCCATCCCGTTGTCGAACACCGACACCGAGTTCGACGAGGCGGTGGCCGCGACGAACGGCGCGTACTCCAGGCCGGGGGCGGCCGGATCGGAGAACAGGGTCAACGGCAGCGCGGTGAGCCGTTCGCCGACGCGGGTGCCGCCGGGCCGCGACAGCGCGGTGTGCCCCTCCTCGGCGCCGCGGCCCTCCATCGACCACATCAGGTAGATCATCAGGTCCGCCACCGCCGACGGCGGCAGCAGCGTCTCGTAGCGCCCGGCCGGGAGGTCGACCGTGCGGCGCGCCCAGTCCAGCCGCCGCGACAGCTCCGCGAGCAGGGACGGTGTGTCGACGTCGGTGAAGTCGCGGGTGCCGGCCCCGGCCCACGCGCTGGCCCCGTTCAGCCCGCCCCGCTTGCCGTTGATCTCCACCGATCCTTCCGGCTCGGTGAACCGGCGCCGCACCCCGTTGGAGGTGCCCAGCCAGGTCGTCGACACCCGGTGGTGGGCGAAGCCGTAGAGCTGATCGGCGCCGTCGAATCCCGCGGCGAGATCGTCGACGAGCCGCCCGAACACCGAGATGTCCGTCCCGGCCGCGGCGTCGGCCCAGTCGCCGGGCACGCCGTCGC
>NZ_PCZU01000170.1:0-3041 GCF_002887785.1 Rhodococcus sp. ENV425 | reverse complement strand
CGAGCGGCATCGCGTCCTCGGCCGGGGACGCCGCCGCGGCCGCCGCCCCCGCCGCCCGCACGGTCGGGGCGATGTCGGCCGGGTCGACGCTGCTCGACGTCACCACCCCGACGCGGGGGGTGTCGCCGCGCTGCACCGCGATCACCGTCCAGCTGCGCGAGCGCGAGATCCCGTTGGTGGTCATCGAATTTCCGGCCCACCGCAGCGACGCCTCGCCGGTGTCGGTGACCAGCACGATGGTCTCGTCGGCGGTCGAGCAGCGCAGCGCCCGCTCGAGCAGTTCCTGCGCCTCGATCATCGCCCGCCCTCCGCGCGTGTGTTGAGCACGTTCACCGACCGCAGCAGCGCCGACGGGCAGCCGTGGCTGACCGGGGCGACCTGACCGGGCTGGGCCTTGCCGCAGTTCACGGCGCCGCCGAGCTGCCAGGTCGACGGCCCGCCGACCGCCTCGAGCGACCCCCAGAAGTCCGTCGTGGTGGCCTGGTACGCCACGTCGCGCACCTGCCCGGCGAGTTCGCCGCCGCGGATCCGGTAGAACCGCTGACCGGTGAACTGGAAGTTGTAGCGCTGCATGTCGATCGACCAGGACTTGTCACCGACGACGTAGATCCCGTCGTCGACCCGGGCGATGAGGTCGGCGGTGGTCGTGTCGGCCGACGGGTCCGGCTGCAGCGACACGTTCGCCATCCGCTGGAGCGGTACGTGATGCGCCGAGTCGGCGTACGAGCAGCCGTTCGAGCGTCCCAGGCCCAGCCGCGGCGCGAACACCCGGTCGAGCTGGTAGCCCACCAGGATCCCGTCCCGCACCAGGTCCCAGGACTGGGCGGCGACCCCGTCGTCGTCCCAGCCGACGCTGGCGAGCCCGTGCGCGACGGTGCGGTCCGCCGTCACGTGCATGACGTCGGTGCCGTAGCGCAGCGTGCCGAGCCCGTCCGGGGTGGCGAACGAGGTGCCCGCATAGGCCGCCTCGTACCCGATGGCCCGATCGTATTCCGTTGCGTGCCCGACCGATTCGTGGAGGGTCAGCCACAGGTTGGTGGGGTCGATCACCAGGTCCGTCGGCCCGGCCTGCACGCTGGGGGCCGCCGCCTTCTCCGCCAGCCAGCCGGGGATCCGCTCCAGCTCCTCGTTCCAGTGCCAGTGCGCGTCGCCGGCCAGATACTCCCAACCCCGCCCCACCGGCGGGGCGAGGGTGCGCATCGTCTCGAACTCGCCGGTGCGCCGGTCGACGGCGGTGGCCTCGAGCTGCGGTGCCACCCGCACCCGCTGCTGGGTGATCGTCGAGCCGGCCAGGTCCGCGTAGAACGTCTGCTCCTTGATCTGCAGACAGCTCGCCGTCACGTGATCGACCCCGTCGGTGTCGAGCAGCCGCCGCGAGAAGTCCGTCAGCCGCGCCACCTTCTGCGCGGTGGGCACCGTGAACGGATCGACCTCGTACGGTGACACCCACACCGCGTCCGGGTAGACCGGTTCGTCGGCGAGCTCGACCCGTTCCCGGTTCAGCGCCCGCAACGCCCGGGCCACCTCGATCGCCTGCCCCGCGGTCGCCGCCGCGACGGGGGGACTCAGCTCGGCGTGCGAGGCGAACCCCCACGTGCCGTCGACCACCACCCGCACGGCCAGCCCCGTGTCGACACTGTCGACGGCCGCCTGCACGGCGCCGTCCCGCAGGCTCAACGACTGGCTGTGCACGCGATGCACCCGCAGATCCGCGTGGGAGGCGCCCGCAGCGCGGGCGACGGACAGCGCGGCGTCCGCGAGCGCCCGCAGCGGCAGGGCGAGGAAGTCGGCGTCGACGGTGCTCACCCGCAACACCGTAGCGGCCCGTGCGCCGGCTCAACCGAACTGCTGCCATCCCAGCCGCACCACCATCACCAGCACCACGGTCAGCAGCACCACCCGCACGAACCCCGAGCCGCGCCGCAGCGCCGTCCGCGACCCGGCCACCGCGCCCGCGATGTTGCACACCGCCAGCGCCAGCCCCATGGACCACCACACGTGCCCGGTCGCCGCGAAGTACACCAACGCCCCGAGGTTCGACCCGAGATTGATCACCTTCGCCATCGCCGCCGAGCGCACGAACTCGGTGCCGAGCAGCGTCGCGAACGCGATGATCAGGAACGTGCCGGTGCCGGGGCCGAGCAGCCCGTCGTAGAAACCGATCACCGCGGCCGCCAGCAGCACCACCAGCACCGTGCGCCGCAGCGTCGGGCGTTCGTGCGCCAGCGTCGTGCCGACCTGCGGTCGCAGCGTCACGAACACCGCGACCGCCACCAGCACCACCATCACGATCGGAATGAACAGGTCCCTGTCGATCCGCGAGACCGTCGCCGCACCCGCCGCGGCCGCGACTGCGGCCAGCGCCGCCGCCGGAGCCAGGACCGGCCACTGCAGCCGGATCCGACGGGCGAACGTCACCACCGCCGCGCCGGTGCCGCAGATGGCGGTGAGCTTGTTCGTCGCCAGCGCGGCCGCCGGCGTCAGTTGCGGGGCGACGACGAACAGTGCCGGCAACAGGATCAGCCCACCCCCACCGACGACGGCGTCGACCCACCCCGCGGCGGTCGCCGCCACCATCAGAACCGCCCAGTCGCCCGCACCCACGCGGCCATTCGATCACAGCGGTCGGGAGCAAAACCGCCGCGCCGTTCGTTGACCGGGTGTGACCGTCGCATCCGCATTCGTGCCGCCCCCGGCGCCTGGGAGGATCACCCCATGATCGCGCTGCTGTTCCTGGCCTACGTCGTCGTCGAGATCGGGGTGCTGGCCTGGCTCGGCTCCACCCTGGGCATCGGCGCGACGATCCTGCTGTTCCTCGGGGTGAGCGTCCTCGGCTACCTCGTCCTCGGCGCGCAGGGCCGGCGTGCCCTGCAGAACCTGGGCCGCGTCCGCAGCACCGCCGCCGACCGTGCCGGATTCGCCGGCGCCGCCGACCGTGCCCTCACGGACGGCGCCCTGATCGGTGTCGGTGCCGCCCTCGTCCTCGTGCCCGGCCCGGTCACCAGCGCCGCCGGAATTCTGCTGCTGCTGCCCCCGACCCG
>NZ_PCZU01000169.1:37072-48155 GCF_002887785.1 Rhodococcus sp. ENV425 | reverse complement strand
GTCACCTGCTGCGCCGACTCGCACTTGGCCAGCATCACGCGGGAATAGGGGGTCTTCGCGAGGGACTCGAGATCGGCGAGGTGGTCGGCCGTGCCGGCCGGGTTGAGCCGCACCACCGTCCGGGCCGGATCGAGCGGGGTGTCCTGCAGGCACCGGCGCGCGTAGTCCTTGTCCCCCGGCGCCACCCCGTCCTCGAGATCGAGGATCACCACATCCGCCGTCGCGGCCGCCTTACCGAACCGCTCCGGACGATCGGCCGGACAGAACAACCACGCCGGACCACCCACGGAGTCGACGGAACCCATGCTTGTCCCCTATCCCTTCTGCGTGTCGTCGGCGGGCCGGCATTGCACGAGTGTCTGGCGCACCGCGACCGCGACGACGTCGCCGTGCTGGTTGCGGGCCGTGTGCTCGAGCGTGACGATCCCCTGCCCCGGACGGGACTTGGACTCGCGCTTGTCGGTGACCAGGGTCTCGGCGTACAGGGTGTCGCCGTGGCGGACCGGCGCGGGGAACTTGATCTCCGAGAAGCCGAGGTTGGCGACGATCGTGCCCTGGGTCAGCTGCGCCACCGACAATCCGACGAGGGTGGACAGGGTGAACATCGAATTCACCAGGCGCTCACCGAATTCGGTGCCCTCACTGTAGGCGGCGTCGAGGTGCAGCGCCTGCGTGTTCATCGTCATCGTGGTGAACGCGACGTTGTCGGCCTCGGTGACGGTGCGCCCGGGGCGGTGCTCGTAGACAGTGCCGACCTCGAACTCCTCGAACCACAGTCCCCGCTGGGTGACGCGTCGCTGAGCGCTCACAGGCCGAGCTCCCGCGCCACGAGCATGAGCTGGACCTCGGTGGTGCCCTCGCCGATCTCGAGGATCTTGCTGTCCCGGTAGTGCCGGGCCACCGCGTACTCGTTCATGAAGCCGTAGCCGCCGTGGATCTGCGTCGCGTCGCGCGCGTTGTCCATCGCCGCTTCCGACGCGACCAGCTTGGCGATGGCAGCCTGCTTCTTGAACGGCTTGCCCGCCAGCATGAGGGCCGCGGCGTCGTAGTAGGCGGCGCGGGCGGCATGGGCCCGTGCCTCCATCCGGGCGATCTTGAAGGCGATCGCCTGGTTCCGGCCGATGGGACGGCCGAACGCCTCGCGCTCCTTCGCGTACTTGACGGACTCGTCGACGCAGCCCTGCGCCGCGCCGGTGGACAGGGCGGCGATCGCGATGCGGCCCTCGTCGAGGATGCGCAGGAAGTTCGCGTAGCCGCGGCCGCGCTCGCCGAGCAGGTTCTCCGCCGGCACCCGCACGTCGGTGAAGCTCAGCGGGTGGGTGTCCGAGGCGTTCCAGCCGACCTTGTTGTAGGCGGGCTCGGCGACGAAGCCGGGCGTGTCGGTGGGCACGACGATCGTGGAGATCTCCTTCTTGCCGTCGCGTTCGCCGGTGACGGCGGTGACGGTCACGATCTCGGTGATGTCGGTGCCGGAGTTGGTGATGAACTGCTTGCTGCCGTTGATGATCCACTGGTCACCGTCGAGCTTGGCGGTGGTCTTGGTGCCGCCGGCGTCGCTGCCGGCGCCGGGCTCGGTCAGGCCGAACGCGCCCAGCGCCCGTCCCGCGGCGAGCTGCGGCAGCCACTTCTGCTTCTGCTCCTCGGTGCCGAAGCGGTAGATCGGCATCGCGCCGAGCGAGACGCCGGCCTCGAGGGTGATGGCCACGGACTGGTCGACCTTGCCGAGTTCCTCGAGCGCGAGGCACAGCGCGAAGTAGTCTCCGCCCTGCCCGCCGTACTCCTCGGGGAACGGCAGCCCGAACAGGCCGAGTTCGGCCATGCCCGCGACGACCTCGTACGGGAACGTGTGGTTGGCGTCGTGCTCGGCGGCGACGGGTGCGACGACGGTCTGCGCGAAGTCGGCGACGGTGTTCTTCAGGTCCCGGTAGTCCTCGGGAAGCTGTCCGGTGGAGAGGTAGTCGGTCATCGGGGTGTCCTAGCTGTCGGTGGTGTCGGTGGGGGCGGGAACGGAGTGGGTGGGAACTCCGCTGCCGGGGACGACGCGGGCGAGGAGCTGGTCGACCTTGACCTGGTCGCCGGGGGCGACGAGGAGTTCGACGGTGCCGTCGACGGGCGTGGTCAGGGCGTGTTCCATCTTCATCGCCTCGACGACGACGACGGTGCTGCCGGCGGTGACGGTGGCGCCGTTCTCGACGGGGACGGCGATGACGGTGCCGGGCATCGGGCTGGTCAGCTCGGCCTCGCCGGCGTGGGCGTCGGCGTCGCGGATGTTCGGTTCGCGGGCCTCGCGCACCGGCCAGGTGCCGCCGTCACCGGCGAGCCACAGCTGCCCGTCGCCCTCGGCGACGAGGAACTCCGAGCGCACCCCGTCGAGGGTGACGGCGAGGCGGCCGGCGTCGAGCCGGGCGGTGAGTGCCCGCTCGGGGCCGTCCTCGACCCGGGCGGTGGCGGCCTCCGGGGTGCCGGTGAGGTGCACGTGATCGGTGCGGGTGGGGGTCTGCAGCCGCACGGTGGTCGGCGCGGGTCCTCCGACCCGCCAGCCGGTGGGCCGGTCCCACGGGTCCACTGCCGACGTCGTGGACGTCGCGGGCCAGCGGCGCAGCCAGCGGTGCGCGGCCGCGGCGACGAGCACCGCGTCGGGGGTGTCCGGGGCGGTGTAGTCGTCGAGGCGGCGATCGAGCAGCCCGGTGTCGAGGTTGCCGGCCTGCACGTCGGGATCGGCGAGCAGGAAGCGGGCGAAGTCGATGTTGGTGACCACCCCGAGGACCGCGATCTCGGCCAGGGCCCGGTCGAGCCGGCGCAGCGCGGCGGCGCGGTCGGGTCCGTGCGCGATCACCTTCGACAGCATCGGGTCGTAGTCGCTGCCGACGACCGTGCCCACCTCGAGCCCGGAGTCGACGCGGATGCCCACCCCGGTGCCGGCCTGGTTGGCGGGTTCGTCGAGCCCGACGACGGTGCCGCCGGTGGGCAGGAATCCGCGGGCGGGGTCCTCGGCGTAGACGCGGGCCTCGATCGCGTGCCCGGTCAGGGTGATGTCGTCCTGTTCGAAGCCGAGCGCCTCGCCGGCGGCGACGCGCACCTGCCACTCCACCAGGTCCAGTCCGGTGACCAGTTCGGTGACGGGGTGCTCGACCTGCAGGCGGGTGTTCATCTCCATGAAGAAGAACTCGTCCGGCGCGTCCGCGGAGACGATGAACTCCACCGTGCCGGCGCCGGTGTAGTCGACGCTGCGGGCGGTGTTGCACGCGGCCTGCCCGATCCGGGCGCGAGTGGCCTCGTCGAGCAGCGGCGACGGGGCCTCCTCGATCACCTTCTGGTGGCGGCGCTGCAGGCTGCACTCACGCTCGCCGAGATGGACGACGTTGCCGTGGGTGTCGGCGAGGATCTGCACCTCGATGTGCCGCGGGCGCTGCACGAACCGTTCGAGGAACAGGGTGTCGTCACCGAACGCGGAGGCCGCCTCGCGCCGCGCGGAGGCGAGCGCCTCGGCGAGCTGACCGGATTCGGTGACCAGGCGCATGCCCTTGCCGCCGCCGCCGGCGGACGGCTTGATCAGCACCGGGTACCCGATGTCGCCGGCCGCGGCGATCAGCTCGTCGTCGGTCAGGCCGGGCCGGGAGATGCCCGGCACGACCGGGACGTCGAACGCGGCGACGGCGTTCTTGGCGGTGATCTTGTCGCCCATGACCTCGATGGCCTTGGCGGGCGGGCCGAGGAACACGATCCCGGCGTCGGCGCAGGCCTGCGCGAAGCCCGAGTTCTCGGACAGGAAGCCGTAACCGGGGTGGATCGCCTGCGCACCGGTGCGCCGGGCCGCGTCGATCACCTTGGCGATGTCGAGGTAGCTCTCGCGCGCGGCGGCGGGGCCGAGGCGCACCGCGGTGTCGGCCTCACGCACGTGCCGGGCGCCGGCGTCGGCGTCGCTGTACACGGCGACGGACCGGATGCCCATGCGGCGCAGGGTCCGGATCACCCGGACCGCGATCTCCCCGCGGTTGGCCACCAGTACGGTATGGAACATCCCGGCTCGGCCGGTGGTATCGAACATGTTCATGTGCCTCACATCCGGAAGACGCCGTAGGAGACCGGCTCGAGGGGTGCGTTCGCGCACGCCGACAGGGCCAGGCCGAGAACTTCCCGCGTGTCGGCGGGATCGATGATGCCGTCGTCCCACAGCCGCGCGGTCGAGTAGTAGGGGTTGCCCTGGTGCTCGTACTGGGCGCGGATCGGCGCCTTGAACGCCTCCTCCTGCTCGGCGGTCCACGGGGTGCCGGACGCGTCGAGCTGTTCCGAACGCACCGTCGCCAGGACGGAGGCGGCCTGCTCGCCGCCCATCACCGAGATGCGGGCGTTGGGCCACATCCACAGGAAGCGCGGCGAGTACGCCCGCCCGCACATCGAGTAGTTGCCGGCGCCGTAGGAGCCGCCGACGACGACGGTCAGCTTCGGCACCCGCGCGCACGCGACGGCGGTGACCATCTTGGCGCCGTGCTTGGCGATGCCGCCGGCCTCGTAGTCCCGGCCGACCATGAAGCCGGAGATGTTCTGCAGGAACAGCAGCGGGATCGAGCGCTTGTCGCACAGCTCGATGAAATGGGCGCCCTTCTGGGCGGATTCACCGAACAGCACGCCGTTGTTGGCGACGATGCCGACCGGGTGGCCGTGGATCCGGGCGAAGCCGGTGACCAGGGTCTTGCCGTACTCGGCCTTGAACTCGGAAAAGCTCGAGCCGGGCCCGGCGGGGTCGCCGTCGACGATGCGCTCGATGACCTCGTGCACGTCGTAGGGGGTGCGCGGGTCGGTGGGCACCACGTCGTACAGCTCGGCCGGATCCGCGGCGGGCGCGAAGGTCGGCGCCACGTCCCACGGCCGGGGGTTGCGGGGCCCGAACGTGGCGACGATGTCGCGCACCCTGTTCAGCGCGTCGCGGTCGTCCTCGGCGAGATGGTCGGTGACACCGGAGACCTTCGAGTGCAGGTCGCCGCCGCCGAGTTCCTCCGCGGTGACGACCTCGCCGGTGGCGGCCTTCACCAGCGGCGGGCCGCCGAGGAAGATGGTGCCCTGGTTGCGGACGATGACGGCCTCGTCGCTCATCGCGGGCACGTAGGCGCCGCCGGCGGTGCACGAGCCCAGCACCGCGGCGATCTGCGGGATCCCCTTGGCGCTCATGGTGGCCTGGTTGTAGAAGATGCGGCCGAAGTGCTCGCGGTCGGGGAACACCTCGTCCTGCCGCGGCAGGAACGCCCCGCCGGAGTCGACCAGGTAGAGGCAGGGCAGCTGGTTCTGCAGCGCGATCTCCTGCGCCCGCAGGTGCTTCTTGACCGTGATCGGGTAGTAGGTGCCGCCCTTGACGGTGGCGTCGTTGGCGACGATCACGCACTCGCGGCCGGACACCCGGCCGATGCCGGCGATGATGCCCGCGCCCGGGCACTCGTCGTCGTACATGCCGTTCGCGGCCAGCGGCGCGATCTCGAGAAACGCGCTGCCGGGGTCGAGCAGGGCGTCGACGCGGTCCCGGGGCAGCAGCTTGCCGCGGGCGACGTGCCGATCCCGCGCCTTCTCACTGCCGCCGAGGGCGGCGGTCGCGAGCTTGTCGCGCAGCTCGGCGACCAGCTGGACGTGCTGGTCGCGGTAGGTCCGCGGAGCGGTCGTTGGGGGGGTTGTCACAGTACCGTCCTCGCCATGGGGGTGAACGCCTGAGTTAATACTCGATAACTGAAAATAAGGTTAGCTGTGATTAACTGAGTTGTCCAGACCACATCAGGAAGGAAGGGTGCGGCCGATGACCGAGCTGAAGCCGGACACCGACGAGCAGCTGCTCACCGCGCGCGGCCGGGCCAAGGCCGACCGGCGGCGGCAACTGCTGCAGGCCGCGGCACGGCTCGTCGCCGAGCGCGGCTTCAACGGCGTGCGCCTCGAGGATCTCGGCGCGGCGGTGGGCATCAGCGGTCCCGCCGTCTACCGGCACTTCCCCAACAAGGACGCGCTGCTCGTCGAGCTCCTGGTCGACATCAGCCGCCGCCTGCTGGCGGGCGGTACCGACGTGATCGACCACACCGACGAGCCCCGGCGCGCACTCGACCGGCTCGTGGACTTCCACCTCGACTTCGCGCTCGGGGAGCCGGACCTGATCCGCGTCCAGGACCGGGAGCTGCAGTCCCTCCCGGAGGACGCCCGCCGGGAGGTGCGCCAGACCCAGCGGCGGTACGTCGAGCTGTGGGTGGGCGTGCTGCGCCGGCTCGACCCCGCCCTGGGGGAGTCCGACGCTCGGACCATGGCCCACGCGGCGTTCGGGCTCATCAACTCGACGCCGCACAGCGCCGACCGGTCCTCTCCCGCGGCGACCCGGGCGGTCCTGCGGCGCATGACCCTGGCCGCGCTCGGCGCCGATCGGCCGGGCACCGAGGACGCCGGGACCTGAACAGGCACGGGGACCCCGTCCGGATCTCCGGACGGGGTCCCGTTTCGCCGCTGTTACCGGACCCTGCTCCTCGTCATGGAGGTGTAGGCCAGCGTCAGCACCGCGGCCACGGCGATACTGATGATCCAGCGGATCCAGTCGATACCTTCGGTGTCGCCCTGGTCGCTGATCATGCCCCAGATCCAGTAGCCGAGCAGGGCACCGATGATGCCGATGACGATGGTGATGAGCCATCCCATCGCCTGCTTCCCCGGTATCACCAGGCGTGCGAGCACACCGATGACCGCGCCGAAGATGATCGTGCCGATGATTTCTCCCATCACGGGCTCCTCTCTCGGAACATCGAACCGTGGGGACGGTATGCCACAGGGTGCGCGGAATATGCGCACTTCGGGTGAATTCCGGTGAATCTTCTGCAAAAAGTTGCGCGGTCCCGGAGGTGCGCCCCGCCCGGCGGGCGAGGCGCACCCCACGATCAGGCGTCGTGGACGATGACGCCGCGGATGTTCTTGCCGTCCCGCAGGTCCTGGTAGCCCTGGTTGACCTCCTCCAGGCTGTAGCGATGGGTGACCAGCTCGTCGAGCTTCAGCTGGCCGGCATCGTAGAGCCGCAGCAGCCGCACGATGTCGTACTGCGGGTTCGCCGAGCCGAACAGCGAGCCCTTGATGGTCTTCTGGAACAGGGTCAGTTCCGTTCCGGACACGTGCACGGTCAGCTTCTCGGGATTGGCCAGGCCGGTGATGACGACGGTGCCGCCCTTGCCCACGATCGAGGTGGCCGCCGAGACGACCTCCTCGTCGACGGTGCCGACGAGGATCAGGGCGGCGTCGGCGCCCTGGCCCCAGCTCAGCTCGTTGACCTTCTCGGCCGCCTCGGCGGCGCTCGCGAAGGCGTGCGTGGCACCGAACTTCAGGGCGGTCTCGCGCTTGAACTCCACCGGGTCGACGACCACCACGTACTTGGCGCCCGCGTGCACGGCACCCTGGACGGCATTGACACCGAGGCCGCCGATGCCGTAGATCACGACGATGTCCCCGGCACGGACGTCCCCGGCGTACACCGCGGTGCCCCAACCGGACGGCACACCGCAGCCGACGAGCACGGCGGTCTCGAGCGGGAGCCAGTCGTCGACCTTGACCACCGAGTGCTGCGAGATGGTGGCGCGTTCGGCGAACGTGCCGAGCATGCACATCGCGCCGAAGTCGGTGCTGCCGGAGTGGAACCGGAACGAGCCGTCCGGCATGCAGCCCTCGAGGATGGTGGCGCCCATGTCGCACAGGTTCTGCCGGCCCGTCGAGCAGTACCGGCAGGTGCCGCAGTTCGGGATGAAGCTGCACACCACGTGGTCACCGGGCTTGACCTTGGTGACGCCAGGGCCGACCTCCTCGATGATGCCGGAACCCTCGTGGCCACCGACGATCGGGAAGCGCGGGGGCAGGTCCCCGTCGGTCAGGTGCAGGTCCGAGTGGCACAGGCCCGCCGCGGTGTACTTGATCAGCACCTCGCCGGGGCCCGGGCCGTCGAGGTCGAGTTCCATGATCTCGAACGGCTTGCCGGTCTCGAGCAGGACTGCGGCTTTGGTCTTCATCGTTGTTCTCCTTGAGGGTGGCGGGTGACGGGGGTCAGAGGGCGATGTTCACGGCCTTGGTCTGGGTGTAGAGGTCCAGCGCTCCCGCGCCGAGCTCGCGTCCCCACCCGGACTGCTTGAACCCGCCGAACGGCATCGCGGTGTCGAAGCCGTTGTACTGGTTGATCCACACCGAACCGGCCTTGAGCCGCCGCGCGGTGCGGTGCGCCTTCGACAGGTCCCGGGTCCAGATGCCGGCGGCCAGCCCGTAGATCGAGTCGTTGGCCGCGGCGGTGATGCCCTCGTCGGCGTCGAACGGCATGGCGGCGACGACGGGACCGAAGATCTCCTCGCGCACCACGCTGAAGTCGGGCTGCACGTCCACCAGCACGGTCGGTTCGACGAAGAAGCCCTTGTCGCCCCAGCGCTTTCCGCCGGTGAGGGCGCGTGCCCCGTCGGTCAGGCCCTGGCGCAGGTAGCCGGTGACCCGGTCCAGCTGCTCCTGGGAGACCAGCGGGCCGAGCTGGGTGGCCGGGTCGAGACCGGGGCCGATCTTCACCTTGCTCGCCGCCTCCGCGACGGCCTCGGTGAACTTCTCGAAGATGGGACGCTCGACGAACAACCGGGTGCCGGCGACGCAGCACTGGCCGTGGTTGAACAGCCACGCATCGAGCGATCCGGCGACGGCGGCGTCGAAATCGGCGTCGGCGAAGACGATGTTCGGGCTCTTGCCGCCGAGTTCGAGAGAGACCTTCTTCAGGTTTCCCTTGGCGGCGTCGACGACCTTCTTGCCCACCTCGGTGGACCCGGTGAAGGCGATCTTGTCGACGTCGTCGTGGGCGGCGAGCGCGGCGCCGGCGTCGCCGAAGCCGGGCACGATGTTCACCACGCCGGGCGGGAAGCCGGCCTCCTCGAAGATCTCGGCGAGCAGCAGCGCCGTGAGCGGGGTCTGCTCTGCGGGCTTGAGGATGACCGTGTTGCCGGCGGCCAGGGCCGGCGCGAGCTTGAACGCGGCCATCAACAGCGGGAAGTTCCAGGGCACGATGAGCCCGCACACGCCCACCGGCTCGCGCAGCGTGTAGGCGTGGAACTCACCGCCGGGCACGAACGGCATCGTGACGTTGACCGTGCTGCCCTCGATCTTGGTGGCCCACCCGGCGTAGTAGCGGAAGATGTCCGCCGACCACGCCGTGTCCACGGCCGCGGCGATCACGGCGGACTTGCCGTTGTCGAGGGCCTCGAGCTGGCCGAACTCCTCGGCACGTTCGGTGAGCAGATCACCGACCCGCCAGATCATGCGCTCGCGCTCGGCGGCCTTCATCGTCGGCCAGGGGCCCTCGTCGAACGCCTTGCGGGCGGCCCGCACGGCCCGGTCGACGTCCTCGGCGGCGCCGTGGGCGACGTCGGTGAGCTTGTCCCCGGTCGCGGGATCGTAGGTCGCGAAGACGCGGCCCGAGGCGGCGTCGACCCATTCGCCGCCGATGTAGAGCTGCCTGGTCCCGGAGAGAAACTCCCGGACCCGCGGAGCGACGGTGTGCTCGGCAACAGCTGTCATGCCCAACCTCCTGAAGTAGTGTGACACGGGTCATACTGCTTCGGGCAGGCCCGCGGGAACTGTTCAAGGATTGGACAGTGCGCACATGCGCATACGACGGTCAGCCGGCGATGCCGAGTGCGCGGATCCTGCTGTAGAGGGTGGTGCGGCTGATGCCGAGCCGCGCCGCGGCGTGCACCTTGTTGCCGCCGCTCTCGCGCAGCGCCTCGATGATGGCCTCCCGCTCGGCGCGCTCGCGCCCGCCCAGGCGCGAGACCCGGCTCGTCGCGCGGTACTCGACCGGCAGATCCTCCACCCGCACCGGCAGCGGGGACTCCCGCTCCGGGATGGCGGCCAGCACCGCCCGCAGCTCGGCGAGGTTGCCGGGCCACGAGCGTTCCGACAGCGCCGTCAGGGCACTGGGGCCCAGGCGCAGGTCCGGCCGGTCGAGTTCCCGGGCCAGCGCGGAGGCCAGGTCGCCGAGTTCCCGGATCCGTTGCCGCAGCGCGGGCACCCGGACCTGACCGGGGCAGCGCGCCAACAGTTCTCGCACCGTCGGGCGGACGTCGTCCAGGGGGTCCGCGGTGAGCACGAGGCGGGCCGCGGCCGGGTCGGAGAGCATCGACGAGAGCAGCGCCAGCACCGGATCCGGCGCCAGGTGCACGTGTTCGACGACCACGACGCCGCCGTCCGCCGCAGCGGCGACCGACAGCAGCCCGGCCGCCCACTCGTGTTCGCCCTCGCCGACGATCCGGGCGGCGTCGAGGAAGGTGACGGTGTCACGTACGAGTTCCCTTGCGGCCCAGGTCCGTCCACTCCCGGGCTCGCCGAGGATCGCCACGCCACCGGTGCGCTCGCGCAGCCGTCCGAGCCGCTGCCGCAGCCGCGTCGTCGCGTCCTGCGCGACGTCGCTGCGGGGCACGGGTTCCCGCGCGGCGGCGGCGTCGAGCAGGAACAGCGCCCCGCTGCCGATGCCCGGGATGCGGTCGATCCGCAACCGGGTGCGCCCGCCGGCGGACAGCGCGAAGTCCATCGTGCGGGACTCCCCCGCCGGCAGGTCGACCGCGATCGCGCGCAGCGCCGCGTGGTCGGCGGGCACGAGCAGTTCCACGGCGGCCTTGTTGGTGAGCATGATGTCCTCACCCATGGCCGCGACCGCGACGCCGCGCTGCTGCGCGGCCCGCTGGAACGCATCGACCACCCGCCGGTCCGATTCGCGGGCCCCCTCGAGCAACCGCGCCTCGATGTCGCGGGCCGCGCGGGCGAGGAACGGCACGAACAGCGGATTGGCGATCTTGCCGGCGGCGGTGATGTCGAGGATGCCTTCGATGCGGCGGGTGACGGGATGCACGAGGGGGTGCCCGTAGCAGCTGAAGTCCTTGAGGGACTCGAGGTAGTGCTCCTCGCCGTGCACCACGAGGCTCTGCCGCACCTCGAACGGGGTGCCGAGAGCGTTGGTGCCGTAGGTGTCCTCGCTCAGGGTCGCGCCGGGGACCACGCCGATCTCCTCCATGGCGCGCTGCATGGGTGCCGCGTCGAACAGCCGGGCCACGATCCGGCA
>NZ_PCZU01000169.1:28075-37006 GCF_002887785.1 Rhodococcus sp. ENV425 | reverse complement strand
GGAGCCGTCCCGGGTCGATCCCGCTCAACTGCGAGCGTTTCCAGGACAGCGCGATCTCCGGCCGCAGACCGTTCACCCCCGCTCGGCCTCCCCGAGCAGGGCCGTGGACAGCTCCCGCATCTCGACCTTGCGGATCTTGCCGGTGACCGTCATCGGGAACTCGTCGACGATGTGCACGTAGCGGGGGATCTTGTAGTGCGCGAGCTTGCCCGTGCAGTACTCGCGCAGCGACTGCGCGTCGAGCGGCGCCGCCCCCTCCCGCATCCGGATCCACACCATGAGCTCCTCCCCGTACTTCTCGTCGGGCACGCCGACGACCTGCGCGTCGAGAATGTCCGGGTGGGTGTAGAGGAACTCCTCGATCTCCCGCGGGTAGATGTTCTCGCCACCACGGATGACCATGTCCTTGATGCGGCCGGTGACCGAGACGTACCCGTCGGCGTCCATGACGCCGATGTCGCCGGTGTGCATCCACCGGGCCTTGTCGATGGCCTCGGCGGTCTTGTCGGGCTGGTTCCAGTAGCCGAGCATCACCGAGTAGCCGCGGGTGCACAGCTCGCCCGGTTCACCACGCGGGACGGTCAGGCCCGTGGCCGGGTCGACGATCTTGACCTCGAGGTGCGGGCCGACGCGGCCGACGGTGGACACGCGCTGGTCGATGGTGTCGTCGCTGCGGGTCTGCAGGGACACCGGCGAGGTCTCGGTCATGCCGTAGCAGATGGAGACCTCGGTCATGCCCATCCGCTCGATGACCTGCTTCATCACCTCGACCGGGCACGGGGAGCCGGCCATGATGCCGGTCCGCAGGCTCGACAGGTCGTGGGTCTCGAAGGAGGGGTCGGCGAGTTCGGCGATGAACATCGTCGGCACCCCGTACAGGGAGGTGCAGCGCTCCTCGGCGACGGCGGCCAGGGTCTGGGCCGGGTCGAAGGCGGGTCCCGGGATGACCATCGTCGCGCCGTGGCTGGTGCAGGCCAGGTTGCCCATGACCATGCCGAAGCAGTGGTAGAAGGGCACCGGGATGCACACCTTGTCGTTCTCGGTGTAGTGGCACAGCTCGCCGACGAAGAATCCGTTGTTGAGGATGTTGTGGTGGCTGAGGGTGGCGCCCTTGGGGAATCCGGTGGTGCCGGACGTGTACTGGATGTTGATCGGATCGTCGGCCGACAGGTCACGCTGGGCGGCGTCGAGCCGGGTGCGGTCGTCGGCGAGTGCGGCGCGTCCGGACTCGGCGAGTTCGTTCCATTCGGGGTATCCGAGCAGCACCACCTGCTCGAGGTCCGGGCAGTCGCCGCGCACCTCGGAGATCATTGCGGCGTAGTCGGACGTCTTGAAACTCGGCGCGGAGATCAGCATCCGGATCCCGGCCTGGGTGAGCACGTACTGCAGTTCGTGCGAGCGGTAGGCGGGGTTGATGTTGACCAGGATCGCGCCGATCTTCGCGGTGGCGTACTGGACGAACACCCACTCCGCCCGGTTCGGCGCCCAGATGCCCACCCGGTCGCCCTTGCCGATGCCGGCGCGCAGCAGACCGAGCGCGAGGGCGTCGACC
Source organism: Rhodococcus sp. ENV425 (assembly GCF_002887785.1). Taxonomy (NCBI): domain Bacteria; kingdom Bacillati; phylum Actinomycetota; class Actinomycetes; order Mycobacteriales; family Nocardiaceae; genus Rhodococcus; species Rhodococcus sp. ENV425. The sequence goes on along the minus strand of NZ_PCZU01000169.1, from coordinate 35,454 downwards.
TCCGCGGCGAGTTCGGTGTAGGTCCAGCGCCGGCCGGCGGCGCGGTCGACGAGCGCGTCGCGGTCGCCGTGGCGGGCGACGGTGCGGTCGAAGTTGTCGCCGATCGTGTCCCCCAGCAGCGGGGTGTTCCACGCCCCCGAGGTGTAGCTGGGCAATTCGGGTGTGGCGAAACCGGTCATGGGTGCTCCTGCAGTGTGCGCGGCCCGGGGCGAGCGAGGGGATCTCGTGGACTCGTCCACCATGCTCGCCGATCCGGCGCCGCAGGTGTTCGGATTCTGGACAGTTGGCGGTGCGGTGGCAGCACGAGGCGCCCTCCCCGGGGTGTCGGGGAGGGCGCCGGTGGGATCAGAGCGCTCGGTCGCGGGTCTCGACGAGGGCCTTGGTGCACACGAAGCTCAGCACGCCGAGCACGGAGAGCATGATGCCGATGGCGATGCCGCCGTAGGACGCCGCGAGGGGCGCGGCCAGCATGGGCGGAATCGCGCCACCCAGGACGCCGGCGAGGTTGTAGCCGAGTCCGGCGCCGGTGTACCGGTACCGGGTGTGGAACATCTCCGGCAGCAGCGCCCCGCATGGTCCGTAGGCGATGCCGAAGATGGCCAGGGTGACCATCATGCCGACGACGAACGCGACCGGCGAGCCGGTGTCGAGCAGCGGGAACAGCGCCAGCGCCCACACGACGGAGAAGCCGCAGGAGATCATGATGACGCGCCGGCGGCCGACCCGGTCGGAGTAGAGGGCGGAGAGCACGATCGCGGCGCCGAAGACGAACGAGGCGACGATGCCGACGGTGAGGACGAACGGCCGGGAGAAGCCGAGGGTCTTGGTCGCGTAGCTGGTCAGGTACGCGGTGCCCATGTAGAAGAAGGCGAACATGATCGCCAGTGCGCCGGCCGAGAGGAGGATCTCCTTGGTCTGGTAGCGCAGGGCGTCGAGGAACGGCAGGGTGCGCTTCTCGGCCGGGGCGGCGGCGCGGGCCTCGCTCTCGGCCCGGAACACGGGGGTCTCCTCGATGGCGAGGCGCATGTAGAGACCGATGGCCACGAGAACGATGCTGAACAGGAACGGGATACGCCAGCCGTAGTTGAGGAAGGCCTCGTTGGTGTCGCCGAGGGCCAGGCCGGTGAACAGGAAGGTGGCGCTCGACAGGGCGAAGGCGATGGCGGGGCCGAGCTGCGGGAACATCGCGTACAGGCCGCGTTTGCCCGGTGGCGCGTACTCGGCGGTGAGCAGCGTCGCGCCGGCCCATTCCCCGCCGACGGCGAAGCCCTGCGCGAATCGCAGCAGCACGAGGATGATCGGGGCGGCGACGCCGATCGTCTCGGCGCCCGGCAGCAGCCCGATGAGCAGGGTCGAGATGCCCATCAGCAGCAGCGTGGAGACGAGGGTCTTCTTGCGGCCGATGCGGTCGCCGAAGTGCCCGAACAGCATGGCGCCGACCGGGCGGGCGATGAACGCGACGGCGAAGGTCGCGAACGAGGCGACCGTGCCGGCGGTGGCGCCGAGAGCCGGGAAGAACACCGTCGGAAAGACCAGGGCTGCGGCGGTTCCGTAGATGAAGAAGTCGTAGAACTCGATGGTGGTGCCGATGCAGCTGGCGATGGCGACGCGTCGGATGCCGGGTCCGCCCGGGGCGGGGGCGGTCGGCGCGGCGGGCTTCTGTCCCGCCGGTACCACGGGGGGTTCGGCCCCCGGTGTCGACACTGTGGTCACGTCTGTCCTCCGTATTTCCGTCCGAGCCGCGGCGGCCCTGCGCCGCGCGATGGAAGGAAAGGTAGTGATCCGTCTCACTCCCCCACTACCCCCGAAAGGGGGGTGGCTGTGAGCCGGATCACGTAGTTTGCCGAACGAAGGACTTGATCGTCGCGGGGCGTCCACCCCTCACCACGCGCGGTCGTCCGCTCGGATTCCGGGACACCCGGTGGCCGAACAACTTTCGCGCCGTCTACGCTCCGTTCATGGCGACGACGACCTGGGACCCGCACGCCCCGGGGATCCTGGCACTACCGTCGGGCCGGTACGTCCGGGGCCGTGGCGTCCGACGTCCCCTTCCGGCCGGACCGCTGCCCACCCTCGGGGTGTACCTCGCGGGCCGGACGCCGCCGGCGGTCCCGTGGGACGCCCGGTGGATCCGGTGGCCCGACTTCCGCCTCCCCACCGACCCCGGCGCTGCCCGCCGGATACTGCACGAGGCGTGGCAGCGGTGCGCGACCGAACGCGTCGAGGTCGCCTGCGGCGGTGGCCGGGGGCGCACGGGCACCGCCCTGGCCTGCCTCGCGATCCTCGACGGCGTACCGCCCGGCGAGGCCGTCGCCTATGTGCGCGAACACTATTCGCACCGAGCGGTGGAGACGCCGTGGCAGCGGCGCTTCGTCGCTGCGTTCCGGTGACCGGCGGCGCCGGTCAGCGACCGGCGGCGCCGGTGAGTTCGGCGCGCATCTCGCTCCACACAGTCGCGTACGAGTCGATGTTCGGCGCCGTCGCCCACGCCAGCGCGCCGGACTTGATCTTCCCGAGCGCCTCGGCGAACAGGTCCTGATACCGCGACAGGCGCGGAACGAACGCCGACACGTCGTCGAAGAGGTTCTGCGCCTTGCGATCCAGCTCGATCAGTTCGTCGAGGAAGTTGGCGGATTCCGGGTCGGCGAGCAGCGCGGAGAGCTCTTCGTCGAGCGGGCCGAACTGCTCGAACAGCTCCGCGAGAGAATCCTCGTCGATCGAGACGCGCTCCGCGTCGAGCTGATCGGTCAGTTCCGCGACCCCTGCGTCGGTCAGGGAGATGCCGTTGCCGGTCTCCTTCGCCTTGCCCTGCGTGACCAGCGCGTCGTACGCCGCCCGCCCGGACGCGACCGACACCCCCAGATGCGCCGCGATCATCTCGGCGGTGACGGTCTCCTTCAACCGCACCGTCTGCAGCAGAGCCAGCTCGTCGACATTGCCAGCGAACGCCATCGTGTCTTCTCCTCGTCGCCCGGTCGCGGGCGGTACGTGTCACCCGGTCGGGCGGAGTACATGATTTGGCGCTTCCGGTCGCGATGTCAACCGCCCACGCGGGTACGTCACACTCTCGCCTCTACAACTCCCCCACCGTCGCGGAATCGAGCCGGTCCGCCCGCGTCGTGTCCTTCAGGTCCACACCGGAACGCCCGAGCCGGCGCGCCCCGTCGACCAGCCCCGCGACGACACGCGCGGCCGCGGCGTACCCGAGCCCCTCCGGGGGGTGGATGTTGGACACGCAGTTCCGCTCGGCGTCGGCCCGACCGGGCCGCGGCTCGTGGGTCAGGTACACCCCGAGGCTGTCGGCGACCGACAACCCGGGCCGCTCCCCGATCAGCACCAGCAGCGTGCGCACCCCCAGGGCGGCGCCGATGTGGTCGCCCAGCGCCACCCGTGCCGACGTCGCGATCACCGGCGGTGCCACGGACAGGTGCCGCGGCAGGGCCGCCACGACGGCCTCGAGCAGGGCGACGCCGTGCTCGGCCAGGGCTCGCGGCGAGAGCCCGTCGGCGAGGACCACCCCGACGTCGGCGCCGGTGCCGGGGACCGCGGACAGATCCTCGGGCAGGCGGCCCAGGTCCGGGCGGCGCAGGTACTCGCCGCGATCGCTCACCCGGCTGGTGACGACGATCGGCGCGCCGAGTCCGAGGCGTTCGACGTCGGTGGCCAGCGCCGGCACGTCGAGGGGCTGGTGCACCGCGTCGCGGGCCGCGGCGTGCGCGGCCCGGAACTCGAGCACCCGAGCGGTCGGGAGGCCGTCGCCGGCCCGGCCGAGCCCGATGCGGGCCTGGGTCGCCGACCGCAGCGGTGCCCAGAAGTCACGGTCGACGGACCCGCTCACGCCGCACCTCCCGCGAGGGCGCGCAGCGGGGAGGCCGCCGCGTCCACCGGCAGGATGTGCCCGGCTCCGTCCACCATGCCGAGACCGGAGAGCCATCGCTCGAACTCGGGGGCGGCGCGCAGGCCCAGCGCGCGACGCACGTACAGCGCGTCGTGGAACGACAGGCTCTGGTAGCCGAGCATGACGTCGTCGGCTCCGGGCACCGCGATGACGAACGCGGCGCCGGCCACCCCGAGCAGGGTCAGGAGGGTGTCCATGTCGTCCTGGTCGGCCTCGGCGTGGTTGGTGTAGCAGACGTCCACGCCCATCGGCAGGCCCAGCAGCTTGCCGCAGAAGTGGTCCTCGAGGCCGGCCCGGACGATCTGCTTGCCGTCGTAGAGATATTCGGGGCCGATGAACCCGACCACCGTGTTGATCAGCAGCGGGTCGAGCGCCCGGGCGACGGCGTACGCGCGGGTCTCGAGGGTCTGCTGGTCGACGGGGCGTCCGCCCGTGCCGAGGTGCGCGCCGGCCGACAGCGCCGAGCCCTGCCCCGTCTCGAGGTACATGACGTTGTCGCCGACGGTGCCGCGCCCCAGAGCGCGACCGGCCTCGTTCGCCTCCCGCAGCAGAGCCAGGTTCACGCCGAAGCCGGCGTTCGCCCCCTCGGTGCCGGCAATGGACTGGAACACCAGGTCCACCGGGGCACCGGCCTCGATGAGGCCGAGCGTGGTCGTCACGTGGGACAGGACGCAGGACTGCACCGGGATGTCGAAGCGCAGCCGCATCTCGTCGAGCAGGTGCAGCAGGTCGGCGGTGGCCTGTGGCGAGTCCGTGGCCGGGTTGATGCCGATGACGGCGTCGCCGCAGCCCATCAGCAGCCCGTCGAGGGTCGCGGCGGCGATGCCGCGTGGATCGTCGGTGGGGTGGTTGGGCTGCAGCCGGGTGCCGAGCCGGCCGGGCAGTCCGACGGTGGTGCGGAACGCCGAGGTGACCTCGATCGCGCGGGCCACCGCGATCAGGTCCTGGTTGCGCATGAGCTTGCTGACGGCGGCGACCATCTCGGGGGTCAGGCCGGGCGACATGGCGGCGAACGCCGCGGCCGCATCGGTTTTCGTGACGGTGTCGAGAAGCAGGTCGCGCAGTCCCCCGACCGTCAGGTGCTGCACGGACCTGTAGGCGTCGCGGTCGTGATCGTCGAGGATCAGCCGGGTGACCTCGTCGGTCTCGTACGGCACCACCGGCTCGGCGAGGAACACGTCGAGCGGGATGTCGGCGAGGACCCACTGCGCGGCCGCACGCTCGGCGTCGGATTCGGCCGCGCAGCCGGCGAGTTCGTCGCCGGAGCGGCGCGGGGTGGCCTTGGCGAGCAGGTCGACGAGGCCGTCGAAGGTGTAGGTGGTGCCGGCGAGATGCTGGGTGTAGACGCTCACTTCAGCTCGGCCTCCGCCTCGGCGAGCGCGGCGAACTCCTCGTCGGGCGAGTTCGCCACCAGCCGGTGCCGGCTGTAGAGCCCGAAGTAGGCCATGAACGCGGCGAAGGCACCGAGGGTCCACAGGGCGGCGACGGGATCGACCAGGAAGGTGGCCACGACGGCGGCCGCGGCGACGACCAGCGCGAAGGAGGTGGTGACGACGCCGCCGGGGGTGCGGTAGGGCCGCGGCATGTGCGGTTCGCGCCGGCGCAGCACGATGTGGCTGACCATCATCAGCACATAGCTCACCGCGGCGCCGAAGACGGCCATGTTGAGCAGCATCGCTCCCTCGCCGGTGAGCGAGAGCGCGAACCCGATCACGCCGGGGACGATCAGCGCCAGCATGGGCGCCTTGCGCTTGTTGGTCAGCGACAGGCTCGTGGGGAGGTACCCGGCGCGGGAGAGCGCGAACGTCTGCCGCGAGTACGCGTACATGATCGAGAAGAAGCTCGCGATCAGGCCGGCGAGCCCGATGTAGTTGACCACCTTCGCTGCGCCGGTGTCGCCGAGGGCCTCGACGAGCGGGTTACCGGATGTGGACAGGGCGTCGGCGCCGAGCGCGCCGGTGGCCAGGAACAGCACGGTCGCACCGGTGACGAGCAGCACCAGCATGGACACGATGATGCCCTTGGGCACGTTCTTCTCCGGCTCGGTTGCCTCCTCGGCGGCCAGGGGCACACCCTCGACGGCGAGGAAGAACCAGATCGCGAACGGCACGGCCGCCCAGATGCCGAACAGGCCGAAGGGAAGGAACGACGACGCTCCGGCGGCGGTCTCGTCGACGGCGATGTCGGTCAGGTTCGCGGTGTCGAACAGCCCGACGGCGGAGACGGCGAACACCACGAGCCCGACGAGAGCGATCGCCGTGATCACGAACATCGCCTTGAGCGCTTCGCCGGCGCCGGTGAGGTGGATGCCGATGAACACCGCGTACACGGCGAGATAGATCCACCATCCGTCGGTGATGCCGAACAGGTTCAGCGACTCGACGTACCCGCCGATGAACGTGGCGATCGCGGCCGGGGCGATCGAGTACTCGATGAGAATTGCTGTGCCGGTGGCGAATCCACCCCACGGTCCGAGGGCGCGGCGCGCGAAGGTGTAGCCGCCGCCGGCGGCGGGCAGCGCGGAGGACAGCTCGGCCATGCCGAGCACCATCGCGAAGTACATGGCCGCGATGACCACCGAGGCGACGAGCAGACCACCGAATCCGCCCTCGGCCAGGCCGTTGTTCCAGCCGGCGTAGTCACCGGAGATCACGTAGCTGACACCGAGGCCCGCGAGCAGCACCCAGCCCGCCGAACCCTTTCTCAGAGTGCGCTTTTCGAGATACGCACGACTCTCGGCGTGGAAGTCCGCGCCGTCGTGGTGGGCCGGGGTCTCGGCCCCGGTCCTGGGCGGGTCGGTCAACGACATGATCTCTCTTCTCGACGGAGGATGGCGACGTGTCGAGCGGGCACGTCGAGGACACCGCGCGTACTCACGGTACGAGCGGTAGGTACACACCGCGTCAGTACGCGGTCACGGAAGTGTTACGAGGAGGCGCCCCGGGGCGTCGGCACCGGGCACGCGTCGGCGGCCTCGGCCACGACGGTCGGCTCGGCGGCCGGCTCCGGACGGGCACCGGCGGCCCACCGCTTGCCGAGCAGGGGTGTGTCGCGGGCGAGCGCGTCGTTTTCGTCGGCGGTGAAGGCGCGGCCGCGGCTGAGGAACCGGAGCCCCTCGGGCGATTCCAGGCTGAACCCGGAGCCGCGGCCGGGCACCACGTCGAGAACGAGCTGCGTGTGCTTCCACGCCTCGAACTGGGACCCGGAGATCCACACCGGGACGGCGTCGGCGCCCGCGGGCAGGTCACCGGCCGTCGTCCCCACCTGCAGCCGCAGGTCCAGCACCCCCAGCAGCACGTCCAGGTCGCCGACGACGAAGTCGCCGTCCGGGTAGCACATCGGCGCCGACCCGTCGCAGCAGCCGCCGGACTGGTGCATCATCAGCGGCCCGTGCCGCTCGGCGAGACGGCGCAGGAGAGCAACCGCGTCGGCGGTGGCGACGAGGCGGAGCGGGACGGACATGGGGTGCCTTCCGGTTGTC
>NZ_PCZU01000169.1:2472-28002 GCF_002887785.1 Rhodococcus sp. ENV425 | reverse complement strand
GGCGCCTGCCACGTCGCAGGGGGGATGACGTGACAGGCGCCGGGTCTTCGGATCAGAAGAAGCCCTGGGCCTTCGGCGCGTAGGACACCAGGAGGTTCTTCGTCTGCTGGTAGTGGTCGAGCATCATGTGGTGGTTCTCGCGGCCGATGCCGGACTGCTTGTAGCCACCGAACGCCGCGTGCGCCGGGTACTGGTGGTAGGTGTTGGTCCACACCCGGCCGGCCTGGATGGCGCGGCCGGCCCGGTAGGCGACCCCGCCGTCGCGGGACCAGACGCCGGCTCCGAGGCCGTAGAGGGTGTCGTTGGCGATGGAGATGGCGTCGTCGAAGTCCTGGAAGGACGTCACGGAGACCACCGGTCCGAAGATCTCCTCCTGGAAGATGCGCATCTTGTTGTGGCCGCTGAACACCGTCGGCTGGACGTAGAAGCCGCCGGACAGATCGCCGCCGAGGTCGGCGCGCTCGCCGCCGGTGATCACCTGCGCGCCTTCGCTCTTGCCGATCTCGATGTAGGACAGGATCTTCTCGAGCTGATCGTTCGACGCCTGGGCACCGATCATCGTGTCGGTGTCGAGCGGGTCGCCCTGGCGCACGGCCTTCGTGCGCACCGCGGCCAGCGACAGGAAGTCGTCGAAGATGTCCTGCTGGACCAGGGCGCGCGACGGGCAGGTGCACACCTCGCCCTGGTTGAGGGCGAACATCGTGAAGCCCTCGAGCGCCTTGTCCTGGTAGTCGTCGTTGACCGAGAGCACGTCGGAGAAGAAGATGTTCGGGCTCTTGCCGCCGAGCTCGAGGGTGACCGGGATCAGGTTCTGCGAGGCGTACTGCATGATCAGGCGACCGGTGGTGGTCTCGCCGGTGAACGCGATCTTGCGGATGCGCGGGCTCGAGGCCAGCGGCTTGCCGGCCTCGACGCCGAAGCCGTTGACGATGTTCACCACGCCCGGGGGCAGCAGGTCGCCGATGACGGAGATCAGGTACAGGATCGAGGCGGGCGTCTGCTCGGCCGGCTTGAGGACGACGGCGTTGCCGGCGGCCAGGGCGGGGGCGAGCTTCCACACGGCCATCAGGATCGGGAAGTTCCACGGGATGATCTGGCCGACGACGCCGAGCGGCTCGTGGAAGTGGTAGGCCACGGTCTCGGCGTCGATCTCGGAGATCGAGCCCTCCTGCGCCCGGATCGCGCCCGCGAAGTAGCGGAAGTGGTCGATCGCCAGCGGGATGTCGGCGTTGAGGGTCTCGCGGATCGGCTTGCCGTTGTCCCAGGTCTCGGCGAGGGCGATCGACTCGAGGTTCTCCTCGAGGCGGTCGGCGATCTTGTTGAGCAGGATGGAACGCTCGGCGACGGACGTCTTGCCCCAGGCCGGCGCGGCGGCGTGGGCGGCGTCGAGGGCCAGCTCGATGTCTTCCTCGGTGGACCGGGCCACCTCGGTGAACGGCTGACCGGTGACCGGGGTGACGTTCTCGAAGTACTGACCCTTCACAGGCGGTACCCACTGGCCGCCGATCCAGTTGTCGTAGCGGGACTGGAAGGACATCAGGGCGTCGGGCGAGCCGGGACGGGCGTACACGGTCATCGGTGTTCACTCCTCGGATGGTCTGGCACCCCCCATGCGGGGCGTGTGATCCGGAACACTACGAACGTGTGGGTTGCAACTACGTTGCGTAGCTCCGAACCTCAGATCCCGAGCTGACGGTCCAGCAGCTCGATCCGGGCCTTGACCTGGGCGAACAGCGTCGAATGCGGATCGAGGGTGGTCAGGTACGCCTCCCACGCGGCGATGTCGTCGCGCCCGTGCACCGACGCGGTCCACCGCGCGAGCAACTGGGCGTCGCCGGCCCGGAGCAGCGCGGCCTGCACCCGGGCGCGCAGCTCGTCCCGGATCTCCTCGATGCCGGGCGCGGCCGATCCGGGCAGCACCGGTCCGGCATACAGACGCACCGCCGTCGCCACATCGCCGCGGTCGAGTGCGCCGCGGACCTCCGCGACGTCGGTGACGAGTTCGCCCAGGAGCCGGTATGGGCGCGAGCCGAGCCCCTCGGGTCCGAAAACCTTTCGCAGGCGCGACATCTCGGCACGGATGGTGACGGAGTCGAGCTCGGCCTCGTCGAGCAGCACCGCAAGCCGGTCCGAGCTCAGGCCCTCGGGGTGTTCGGCGAGCAGCAGCAGGATCTCGGCGTGGCGCTGGGAGAGCGGGATCCGTTCGCCGTCGCGGTGCAGAGTGGGCCGGCCCGACCCGAACGTGTCGAGGCTCGTCCGGGCAGCCGACAACAGCCGCGGCGAGCTGAGCAGGTGCAGTCGCAGTTCCGACTCCGCGGCGGCGACCGTGGCCCGCACGAGCTGCAACACCTCCGGCGCGGCGACGCGGAGCCCACCGGTGATGTCGATGGCGCCGAGGATCCGGCCGGTGCTCGGGTCGTGCACCGGCGCGGCCGAGCAGCTCCATTCGTGCACGGTGCGGTTGAAGTGCTCGGCGGCGACGATCTGGACCGAGTGGTCGACAGCGAGAGCGGTGCCGGGCGCGTTGGTGCCCACCCGCTCCTCACTCCAGTCGGCGCCCTCGACGAAGCTCATCGACAGCGCCCGGTCACGGGCGGCGTGATCACCCTCGACCCACAGCAGCCGGCCCTGTTCGTCGCTGATCGCGACGAGCAGCCCGCTGTCGGCGGCGTCCTCCACCAGCAGCTTGCGCACGACGGGGCGGATCAGCGCCATCGGGTGCCCGGCCCGGTACCGCTCGAGGTCCAGGCCCGTGAGCAGGCTCGGCTGTTCGACGGCGTCGGGACTGATGCCGTTCCTGCGGCTGCGCAGCCAGGATTCGCGGACCACCGAGCGCACGGAGGCAGGTACGACCGACGTGTCGGCCGCGTCGAGGAACGAACTGTGCGCCGAGGACGCGCGTTGCGCCAGCTGCGACGGGTCGTCGCCGGGCCGCAGCGCCACCCAGGGGTTGGCCGAGCCGGATCGTTCGTCGGTCATGCGCTGCTGCTCATCTGCCGGTTCCTCCTCCGAACAACTGTAACCCGAGTCACAAGCACGTCCGGGTGCCCACCCGTTCGGCCAGCATCACGGCCGTCGCGTGCGGCCCGCGGCTGGGCACCTGCGGGAACACGGACGTGTCCACGACGCTCAGCCCCTCGGCGGCGTGCACCCGGCACCGCTCGTCGACGACGGCCGAGGCGTCGCCGCCCATCCGGCAGCTTCCGGACAGGTGCAGCGACGTCCCGAGGTGCCGCTCGAGCCACGCGTCGCCGGGGTCGAACGCGTCCGGGTCGAGGCCGGTGCGGTCGACGACGTCCGGCATCGCCGCGAGCAGGTGCGCGGCGCGCGCCACCCCCTCGCGCAGGTCGGCACGGTCGGCCGGGTCGTCGAGATAGCGGTAGTCCAGCAGCGGCGGCCGGAACGGGTCGGCCGGGTCGAGCCGGATCGCGCCGCGGCTGCGGGGCCTCGTGAGCACCACCCCCAGGACCGGGTCGGCGACGCCGCTACCGGGGACGGACGCGGCGAACGGTGCGGTGTAGGGGCGCAGCTCGAGGTTGCCGGCGTGCAGGACGACCTGCAGCACGGGGGCCGGCCCGGGCAGCGGCACGCGGTACCGGTAGGGGACGGCGACCTCCGGATGGTCGGTGTAACCCGTACCCACACCGGGGATCTCGATCCGGGGGGTGATGCCGTGACGGGTGAGCTCGGCGCCGTCGCCGATTCCGGAGAGCATGAGCAGCTGCGGGGAGCCGATCGCACCGGCGGCGAGCACGACGTGGCCGGCACCGACGGTCTCGCCGTCCTCGGTCTCGACGCCGACTGCGCGCGCGCCCGAGAGCACGACCCGTCGCACGCGCGTTCCCGTGCGCACGGTCAGGTTCGGCCGGGCCAGCGCCGGCAACAGGTACGCGTGGGCAGGACCGACGCGCATCCCGTCGCGGATGTTGAGCGGGACGGGGCCCACCCCGTCCGGGCCGGGCGCGTTGAGGTCGTCCACACGGCGATGGCCGGCGGCGAGCGCCGCGTCGTGGAACGCGGCGCTGGCCGGGTGCAGCCGCTCCCGGGGCGTGCGGGCGACGGGCACGGGGCCTGCCGCGCCGTGCCATCGCCGGCTCACTCCGGTCTCCGCGGCGTCCGCCGCGTCGGCGTCGGTCTCGGTGGCGCGGAAGTGCGGCACCACCCGATCGAACGACCAGGACGGCGGCCAGGCCTCGAAGTCGTCCGGGCGGGCCCGCACGAAATACGCGCCGTTCACTGCGCCGGAGCCGCCCAGCAACCGGCCGCGGGCGACGACGGAGCGACGACGTCCGGTCAGCCGGGCCGGGTAGGCGCAGGTCCACGGGCTGTCCGGACCGACCGGCAGGACGGTCGCGTCGAGCACCGCGGGCGGGGTGTCGGCGGTCGTGCGGTAGCCGGGGCCGGCCTCGAGTAGCAGGACCGTCCGGTCGGGGTCCTCGCTGAGCCGGGCGGCCAGCACGCAGCCGCAGCTGCCGCCGCCGACCACGACCACGTCGGCGTGCACCGGATCGGCCATGGATGCGGGTGCCCCGGCTCAGCCCCGGATGCGGGGAGCGAGCGCCGCCGGATCCCGGGCCTCGACCGCGCCCCACCACAGTCCGGCGCCGTAGGCGATGTCGTCGAGGCGCCTGTAGAACACGTAGCGCAGGGGGTCGAGGCCGCCCTCCTCGCGGTGGCCGTACCAGTCCCACAGCCCCTCGGCGACGGCGAAGCCGAGGACCGCGCGCCGCACCTTCGGCGAGACCACGGCGGCGACGAGCGTGACCGGCCAGTAGTGCCGGCACAGCGCGGAGGCGACCTGCCACATCCCGCCGACGAACCCCTGCGCGGTGAGCACCGCCGCGATGCGGGTCGGCTGGTCGAGTTCGGTGAACATCCGCCGCAGCCGGAGCATCGTCACCGACAGCGACGCGACCGAACCGACGACGCCGAGGCGGGTGCGGCTCGCGGCGGCCACACACGCGAACAGCATCGACCCCGACATCGACATGGTGGGCACCGAGCCGGGGTGCCGGCTCGCGAGGGGCGCCGCACCCGTGCCGTAGAAGGCCTTGCGGGTGAACCACTTCCGGAATCCGACGCGATGGTCGTGGGCCACGTGCGCCACCGGTTCGTAGCGCAGCCGCCAGCCGGCCTCCTGCAGCCGCCAGCACAGGTCCACGTCCTCGGCGACGTGCATGGCCTCGTCGAAGCCGCCGGTCGCGGTGAGCACGTCGCGGCGGACGATGATCGCGGCGCTCGGTACGTACGAGACCGGGCTGCCGGACTTGACGGCGGCCTCGCGGCGGCCGAGGTCCAGCGACGAGCGCGCGTGTTCGTAGCGCCCCAGAGCGCCCTTGTCGGGCTCGAGCGCGACGACGCGCGGGGCCACCAGGGCCACCGCAGGGTCGGAGAAGTGCCCGAGCATCACCTCGAGCCATCCCTTCCGCGGCACCACGTCCGAGTCGAGGAATGCGACGAACGGCGTTGTGGCGGCGCGCAGTCCGGTGTTGCGTGCCGCGGCCGGACCACGGGATCGCTCGTGCCGCAGTACCCGGACCGACGCCCTGGCCGGGGTGGGCACCGGGACGTCGGAGCCGTCGTCGACGACGATCACCGTCAGTCCCTCGACGGCCGCCAGCAACCGCTCGAGCCCGGCCGTGTTGTTCTTGACGGGAATCACGACGGTGACGTCGGACGTGGCAGGCAGGGCCGTGGGACGGGGGTTCCCGACACCGGAGTCGAGCAGCCGCCGCGCCACGACGGCGGTCTGCGAGTCGACGACCTTCACGTAGCCGTCGCCGATCATCGCCGCGGCCGCCGGGGCGAGCTTGAGCATGCGGGTGGGCGAGCCGCCGATGAGCACGCGGCCGTCGGAGTAGGCGCGCACCCGCGGGTCGATACGGACGCCGAATCCGTCGGGCAGTCGGGCCGTGCTCGTCAACGGAGTCTTCCTTTCCCATCCGGCTCCCACCGGGTTACCTGTGCCGTTGCTCGATCGACGAGTTCGGCGAACCATCGTGCCCCCTGCGCCGCGCTCGCGGGCGTCGGATCCCCCAGCACGCCGTTCGCGGACACGGCGACGATACCGCCCTCGCGCATCCGTGGCATCAAGTCGGCGAGGGTGCCGGTGTTGCCCATCTCGGCGCGGGCGGTGTCCACCACGCGCGGATCGAGGTGCAGCAGCAGGCTGGTCTCGGTGACCCCGGCGTGGGCGTCGCCGCCGGGCACGGCGAACGGCAGCCACGCCACGTCGCGGCCCTCGTAGCGCAGCAGGGACACCGCCCTGGTCAGCGGGTGCACGTTGCCGCCGTGCCAGTTGACGAACAGCAGGCGCGCGGCCCACCGGCACACCGAACGACCGTATTCGACGAGGACGGTCTCCATCGCCTCCGCGCCGAGCGAGACGGTGCCGGGGAAGCCCTCGTGCTCGCCGCTGGACCCGTACTCGAGGGCCGGCGCGACGAGCACGCCCGGCAGGGCGGCCGTCAACGCGCGGGCGATGCGGGTGTCGGTGTCGAGCGGCAGGTGCGGCCCGTGCTGCTCGAGCGCGCCGACGGGAACCGCGACCGTGGCCCGGCCCGGTTCGAGGTCGGGCCAGTAGGCGGTGGCGAGTTCGGGGGTCACCGGTCCGATGGTAGGGGTGCACCCTCCGGGTCGCCGTCGGCGGTGGCGAGGGCGCGCTCGACCCGGGCCAGCGCCCCCTGCCAGTGGGCGCGCTGAGCAGCGCGTTCGTCCGGGCCGGCGAGGCGCTCCTGATGGAAGCGGAGCACGGTGCCGCGGGGCGCGGCCGAGACGGCCACCTGCACGGTACTGTCGTGGTTCCAGCCCGCGGGCCGCCAGGTCAGGCGCACCCGGTCCCCCTCGTGGCGGCTGCGCAGCTCCCCCGTGACACCGTCGCCGCTGCGCCACTCGGCACCCGGGGCGCGCGGGACCGTCGCGCCGCGGCCGAGCCACAGCTCGGGTGTGCCGACGAGCAGCCGCCACACCGCGTCGATCGGATGCGGCAGGGTCTTCGACACCCCGATCTGCCATCCGGCGTCCTTCGTCTGTCCGACCGGCATCACTTCTCCTTCTCCCGATGGGCACGAACCTTGTCACGGTTGCCGCACCGCGCCATCGAGCACCAGCGCCGCGTTCCCGCGCGGGAGGTGTCGGCGAAGACGATGGCGCAGTCGTCGGCGGCGCACCGCTTGATGCGCTCGGCGTACGGACCGGTCAGCAGGCCGATCGCGTCGCGGGCCAGCGTCGACAGCACCTGACTGCCGGTGACGGGAGTGACCACGCCGGGCGGGCGCAGCTGTGGGGCGATGTCCGGCCGGGCGGCGGCCGCGTCGAGGGCGGCGCTGTCGGCGGCCGCCGGCCCGTCTCCGTCCGCAGACCGGTTCGCGGTGCGCCACAACACCTCGCGTAGTTCCTTGGCGCGGATCAGATCCTCGGCGGTGACGTCGACCGCTGCCGCGGCGACGGCCCGCCCGAGCAGGTGCGTCGCGACCCAGCGCGCGAGGTCGCCCGCGGCGTGCAGCGTCTCCCACCGGGCCCGATCCCCCTCGCCGCCGGTGTAGAGCAGATCCAGGCACGGCGCTCCGGTGTCGACGACGAACTCGATGCCCTCGGCGGAGCGCATGTCGACCCGACTCACGTAACCACATTAACCAGTTACACATCCATTGCGACGAGTTTCCGTCCGTCCGGCAGTCGGTACGGACAGAATCGAGACACCGCGAGCGGAAGGCAGGCCGATGAGCAAGCTGCTGTACTCGGCGACGACGTCGGTCGACGGATTCATCGCCGGTCCCGGCGGCGACATGTCGTGGCTGGTGCCGTACCTCGGACCGGATCCGGCGATCGACGACCTCGTCGGCGAGATCGGCGCGCTCCTCGTCGGCAACCGCACCTTCCGCGGCGACGACCCGCACAAGGGCACACCCGCCGAGGGCGAGGCGTTCGGTGGCGGCTGGAGCGGACCGCAGTTCGTGCTCACCCACCCCCTTCCGGCCGAGCCGGTCCCGGGCGTGACGTTCGTCGGTGACCTCCACGCGGCCGTGGCCGCGGCCACCACGGCCGCGGGCGGGAAATACGTCAACGTGCTCGGCGCCGACGTCGCCCGGCAGTGCCTCGAGGCCGGCCTGCTCGACGAGATCTTCGTCTGCATCGCGCCGGTCCTGCTCGGCGACGGCGTCCGACTGTTCGACCGCCCGGGCGGAACCCCGCTCGCGCTGGAACGTCTCGTCGCGACCCAGGGGCCCGTTGCGACCGACATCCGGCTGCGGGTCGTGCGGTGAGGCCGCTATCCACCTTCGACAGGACTCTCGTCGCCGGACGGCGGAGGGAGCCGGATCCCGGCGACGAGGCCGTGATGATCGGAGCCGGGCAGCTCGATCCGTTCGAGGGCGGTCGCCGTGGCGCCCCGCGTGAGGATGTGATCGATCCCGACGAGGGCCGGGTAGCGGCGGTCCGCCGGATACGTCGGCACGAGCCCGCCGCCGACCCGGTCCGCGGCGTGCACGTACCCGTCGTCGAGCAGGTCGCGGAAGCGGGTGTGCGAGTACGTCGCGTTGAAGTCCCCGCTGACCACGACCGGGGCCGTGCCGGACACCGACTCGAGCTCCGCGTCCAGTCGTTCCAGCTCGGCCGCCCACGCCGGAGCGGGTGTCAGGTACGGCGGCGCGGGATGCACCGCGTACAGGATCAGCGGGCGTCCGGGACCGGTGTCCAGAGTCGCGGTCAGGTTCGTCGGCCCGAACCCGTCGAGCTTCCGGCCGGCCGAGACGGGAAACCTGCTGTAGATCCCGGCGCCCGCACCGCCGGTCGGCGTCGGGGCCAGGAAGCGATGCGGTAGCAGGTCGTCGAGCCCCGCGACCTGCAGCGCGGCCACCGCGCCGTCGGTCAGCTCCTGCACGGTGAGGACGTCGATCTGTCGCTCGCGCACCGTCCGGACCAGCGCATCGGAGTCGGCCTGCCCGACCATGAGATTGGCCTGCATCACGCGGATGGTGGGACCGGATGCGGCGTCCGGCCCGTCGCCCGGGACGCCGGGCAGGTACAGCGGTCCCAGGGTCCATGCGCCGGCCGCGACGACGACGAGTGCCGACGCCAGCAGTACCGGTCGCCGGGCGAGCGCGGCGGCGATCGCGCCCGCCACCGTCCCGAGCAGCAGGTACGGACCCAGCGACGCCCATGCGATCACGGCGTTGTTCTCCACGTCCGACGCGAAGGCCATGAGCGCGGTGAGCCCTGACGCCGTCGTGACGACCGCGAAGAGGACGGCGATCCGTCGCGCCGGCGGCGGTCTCACCATCATCACAACCTCGCATGCCGCAACCGCGCCGAGTTGCCGACCCCGATCCGGGACACCCGCCGGCACCGTGACCGGGCAAAGCCGGCGTTCCGCCGGCGATCCTCAGTATCGCGGGCCTCCTTCCGGGGCGGGAGTGTGCAGCGACGTCCGCGCCCCGAACACACCCGCGTCCGTGATTCCGGCGCGCGGGGGGGCCGCGTCGCCGAGGGCCTCATCGGCGGGCTCAGTTGTTCGGACCGAGGCTCGGCCGGTCGTCCGTCGTCGGAGGAACAGTCGGTTCCATGGCCGCCGGAGCGGATGCCGCAGCCTCGGTCAGCGGTACACCGGTGGCAGTGCCGGTGCCCGTACCCGAACCCCGGTGGGCCGCCTTCTTCGCCAGCGCCTCGACCCTGTGCTGCACCTGAGGCACCTTGTCCTTCGCGGTCTGCGTCGCACCGCTCACCTTCTCGTGCACCGCGGGGTTGTGCCAGAGGCCGAGGGACTGATCCCTCATCTTCTCGTAGGTCTGCCGCCCGGCACGGGTACCGAGGACGAAGCCCACGGCCGTCCCGGCGGCGAAGATCACTGCTCGGACCATGATTTCTCTCCCTTGTTGGACGAGTGCCGAGATTCGATTCGAAGGCCGCGACGAACTCCTACGGACCGGTCGCCTCTACCCGGTCGGCACCGCCACCGCCGCGGGTACGGCAACCGACGGCGTGTGTCCCGGCGCAGACCAGCACTACGACCACCGCCCACAGCAGTGATCCGAACACCCATATGCCGACGGTGATCCCGCTGCCCACCCACAGGCCGTCGAGCACCGCGATCGACAACGGCCGCAGCACCAGCGCGTCCTCGTCACCGACAGCTTTCCCCTGCATTCGACCGCTCCTCGCCCTGTCCCCCTGTGAACCGCGAGCCCATGCCCCTTCTCAGCGCCGTCGCCTCACCCCGCAACCGCGATCGATCCCCCTGTCCCGGGAAGCCGATCCGAGGTAAGCCGACCACCCCGTTGCCATCCGGAAACTGCTGGGGCAAGACCGAGTTCAAGACCGGAGAGGTGGTGGTACCGATGTCGCCGCGCACGTGGATCGCCGGAGGCCGACCGATTCGTCGATCCACCGCCGAATCGAACCGCTCGTGCCCGAGATCTCACCGAGCGCCCCGCCGAGGTCCGCACCGGCCCGTGCGCGAATACAACAGCACCATCGCAACCCTCCGGTCCCGGTCCCCTGCCAGGACCGGCCTGGCACGTGGCCCTGCAACACATCCCGGAGTCGGCGACCGCCCGCCCTGTCACCCGTCACAACGATAGAGCAGGCAGCGGGGCTGTCGCAGAGGAACGGAGCCCGCATGTTCTGGGCGGACCCTGGACACGCCGGTAGTCCGCGCGGCAGCACGGGCGGGCCGATGTCGCCGACAATGTCGTTGTCGGGATCGTCGTTGCCGGGATCGCCCGCACCGGCGCGTCCGGGGACACCACGGCGACGACAGGATCGGAGGGCCGGAAGTGGTTGTCACGACACTCGGCCGACGTCGGATCCTCGGCTACCGGGCCGCGGCCCAGGGACTCGACCGGACCTCCGCCGGGCGAGATCGGGTGCTTGCGCTCGGGGTCCAGGACACCCCGTACGGATCGGCCCGCGACGCGCTCGCCGCACGATCGGACGACGCTGCGGCAGAACATGATTCACTCGTCCTCGTATGGTCGTGGCGCGGGGCGCCGCACCTGCATCGGCCCGGGGATCTCGCGTTTCTCGCCGCGGCCCTCTGGCCGGTGAACGACACCGACGCCACGACACGTATCGGGACCGGGCAGATCCGCGAAGGCGCCCAGCGCGGCCTGCGCGCATTCACCGAGGCGGCCGAGGCCATGGGCGCCGCGCTCACCGGCCCGATGACCAAGGGAGAGCTGAGTGCGGCGGTCAGCGCGGCGGTTCCCGCCGACCTCACCTATCACTGCCCCTCGTGCAGAACCCGACACATCTCCGGTGCGCTGTTCCAGCAGGTCGGTCTCGCGGCGCGCGTGCGGGTCTGCCCACAGGGCCGCAGCACCCACCTCGACGTCCTGCCCGAAGGGATCGGACCCGATGCGGTGCCCGAGCGCGCCGAGGGCACCGCTGCCGCCCTGCACCGGTACGCCGACGTGCTGGCGCCGGTCACACCGGCCGGGCTGGCGGCCTTCCTGGGCACCGACATCGCAACGATTCGCGCGGTCCTGCCCGACGATCTGGTTCCGGTGAACGGCCCGGCCGGGACGGGCCTGGTGCCGGCCTCGGCGGTCGCTGAACTCGACGGGGCCGCCGACGTGCGAGCGACCCGCCTGCTGCCGCCCGGCGATCCGTGGCTGCAGGCCCGGGACAGGGAGTTCCTGGTGCCGGACCGAGCGCGCCGGAAGGCGATCTGGCGACCGATCGGCAGCCCCGGTGTCGTCCTCGTCGACGGGGAGATACGAGGGATCTGGCGGGCGAGGGCCACGTCACGGGACACGCTCGCGGTGTCGGTCGAGCCGTTCGAGCCGCTGTCCGTGCGGACGCGGGACGAACTCGAGGCCGAGGCGCAGCGACTGGCCCGCGCCCGGGAGCGCACCGGCGCGACGGTGGGGTATGCCGGCTGACGATCCGGCGACCGCGCCCGGACGTGCCACCGGATGTCGGGGTCGCCGTCGACAATGAACCGGTACCCCTGTCGATCCGACGCCGTCCCGTTCGTCGTCATGTCGTGCGGCAACCCTGCCGCACAGGACACTCACCCAACGAGAGGTGCTCACCATGAAGTACATGCTGCTGATCAACGCCGCATCGGCCGACGCGAGCGACCAGTGCAGCGTCGAGGAGTGGATGGTCTACGACAAGCAGATCCAGGAGGCCGGAATCGTCGTTGCCTCGGAGTCGCTCGCGGACCTGACCACCGCGACGACCGTGCGGGTCGGCCCCGACGGTGCGCGTGCCGTCACCACCGACGGGCCGTTCGCCGAGACGCGCGAGGTCCTCGGGGGCTTCTACGTCGTCGACGTGCCCGACCTCGACGTCGCGCTGGACTGGGCGGCCCGCTGTCCCGGGGCGCGCGGCGGCGGATCCGTGGTGGTGCGGCCGATCGCCGACTTCGGGCAGTGACCGCGACGGACGGGCCGGGCGCCGGCGCCCGGGTCGACGCCGCCGTGGAAGCGGTGTTCCGGGAGGAGCGCGGTCGGCTGCTCGCCGCGCTCGTCCACCGCTTCGGCGACCTCGACCTGGCCGAGGACGTCGCCGCCGAGGCGATCGAGGCGGCGCTGGTGCACTGGCCCGTCCGGGGCGTACCGGCCAAGCCGGGGGCCTGGCTGCTGACGACGGCGCGGCGCAAGGCCGTGGACCGGCTCCGGCGGGATCAGGTGTACGCCGCCCGGCTCGCCGTTCTGCAGGTGGATTCGGAACGGGCCGCCCCCTCCCGCACCCCGGACGCCGGCAGTGAGATGCCCGACGAACGCCTGCAGTTGTTCTTCACCTGTGCCCACCCGGCGCTGCCGGCCGAGGACCGGGTGGCACTGACCCTGCGATGCCTGGCCGGGCTCGAGACACCCGAGGTGGCGCGCGCCTTTCTCGTCCCGACCGCGACGATGGCCCAGCGGATCGTACGGGCGAAGAAGAAGATCCGGCAGGCCCGCATCCCGTTCCGGGTGCCGGATCCGGACGAGTTGCCGGAGCGACTGCCGGGCGTGCTACAGGTGCTCTACTCGGTCTTCACCGAGGGATACGTAGCCAGCTCGGGGCCGGACCTGCAACGTCTCGACCTCGCCGAGGAGTCGATCCGGCTGGTCCGGATCCTGCGCCGACTGCTGCCCGGCGAGCGGGAGGTGACCGGGCTGCTCGCTTTGATGCTGCTGATCCATGCGCGACGCGCCGCCCGGACCGGCCCGGACGGCGAGATCGTTCTGCTCGCGGATCAGGATCGCGCACGGTGGGACCACGCCCTGATCGCCGAGGGCACCGCCCTCGTGCCCGTGGCGCTGACCGGCGGCCCGCCGGGTCCGTACGGAGTGCAGGCCGCGATCGCGGCGCTGCACGACGAGGCCCCCGACGCCGCATCCACCGACTGGCCGCAGATCGTCGCGCTCTACGACGTCCTGTCCGCCCTGGCACCGTCGCCGGTCGTCGCGGCGAACCGCGCCGTGGCGGTGGCGATGCGCGACGGTCCCGAGGCCGGCCTGGCGCTGCTCGACGCACTCGCCGACGAGCCCCGGCTGCGCGGCTACCACCCGTATTCCACCGCGCGCGGCGAACTGCTGCACCGGCTCGGCCGCGACGACGAGGCCGCCGTCGCCTACCGGCGGGCGCTCGAGCAGGCCGGAACCGAACCCGAACGGGAGCACCTGCGCCGGCGGCTGGACGAGACCGGCAGGTCGTGACCGGGACGAACCCGTGGTTGCCCGCGTCTGTACGCGGACCGCTCCGAACGTAGCCGGGACCGGTTAAGTTTGCGGCCATGCAGGCAGCGGCGAGGCGGATGCTGTGCCGGACAGGGTGCGGCGGTGCGGGTGACGTGCCTGCGCGGTTGAGCAGGGGCAGGATGTCCGTTGTCGTCGCACTGCACGGGCGAGTTGCGGCATCGATCGGTATGGCCGGATGACCGGCCTCCCGGTCCTGCACATCGCCGCGGCCGACGCCGCAGCCGGTGAGAGCACCGACGTGCTGTCCCGTCTGCAGAGTTCGTCCACCGGTCTGAGCAGCGCAGACGCGGCCGCCCGGCTGGCGGTGGCCGGACCGAATGCGGTGCGCAGCCACGGCGTGAGTGCCCTGGCGGTGTTGGGGCGGCAACTGCGCAGCGCGCTGTTGCTGCTGCTGTCCGCGACCGCGGTCGCATCGTTCTTTCTCGGCGACCGCAACGACGCCGTCATCATCGGGGTCATCCTGCTGGCGAGCATCGGGTTGGGCTTCGTCAACGAGTACCGCGCCGAACGCGCCAGCGCCGCACTGCACTCGAGGCAACGGCACACCGTGGTGGTGCTGCGCGACGGCGCCGCTGCCACGATCGACGTCACCGAACTGGTGCCCGGCGATGTGGTGCACCTCGTCCTGGGCGAGCTCGTGCCAGCCGACCTGCGCCTGCTCAGCGCGACCGGGCTCGAATGCGACGAGAGTGTCCTGACCGGCGAATCGGAGCCGGCCGCCAAGTCCGTGGACCCGGTGCCGCCGGGAACGGCCCTGGCAGATCTGGCCGGGTGCGCATTCATGGGCACCGTCGTCCATGCCGGCACCGGGACGGGGGTGGTCGTCGCCACCGGCGCGGACGCCGAGTTCGGGCGCATCGCGGTCGGGCTCGGTGAACGCGAGCCGGAGACCGAGTTCCAGATCGGGCTGCGGCGCTTCTCGGTGCTGCTGCTGCAGGTCGCCGTCGCTCTGACCGCGACGATCGTGGTCACCAACCTGGTGCTGCAGCGCCCGCTGATCGAGTCGCTGCTGTTCGCCTTCGCCATCGCGGTGGGCATCACTCCGCAGCTGCTGCCGGCGGTGGTGAGCACCTCCCTCGCCGAAGGTTCCCGACGCCTGGCCCGCCGCAAGGTTCTGGTCAAACGTCTGGTGTGCATCGAGGACCTCGGTGACATCGACATCCTCCTCACCGACAAGACCGGCACCCTCACCGACGGACGGATCGGTTTCCGCGAGGCGCTGGCCCCCTCCGGTGCTCCCAGCTCGGCGGCGCTGTTGCACGGCCTGCTCGCCACCGAGACGGACACCGACACCGCCGGCGGTGTCCGTCTCGGTTCGAACGCGCTGGACACCGCCCTGTGGGCGGCGGCAGGTCCCACCGGCCCGGTCGCGGACGGGTACACCCGGCTGGCCACCCTGCCGTTCGACCACGAGCGACGCATGTCCTCGACGCTGGTGCGCGGTCCCGACGGCGAGTCCTTGATCGTGGTCAAGGGCGCGCCCGAGACCGTGCTCGATCGCTGCGCCGACGTCGGTACCGCCGCGCACACGGTGCTGAACGGCCTGTTCGCCCAAGGCAGCCGCGTCGTCGCCGTGGCGTCCAAACCCGCGCCCGGCCACGCCGATCGGCTCGTCCCCGACGACGAACACGGCCTGATCCTGACCGGCTTCCTCGTTTTCCTCGACCGGCCGAAGACCTCCGCGGCCGCTTCGCTGACCCGGCTCGCCGCCCTCGGCATCACCGTCAAGGTGGCCACCGGCGACAACCCGCAGGTCGCCGAGAAGGTCTGCGCCGACCTCGGGCTCGTCTCCGGCGGCAGCCTGACCGGCTCCGACCTCGCAGGTCTCGACGACGCGCAGTTCAGCGAGGCAGCATTGCGGGCCACCATCTTTGCCCGGGTCTCCCCGGAGCAGAAGGCGCGACTGGTCGAGACCCTGCGCACCCACGGCCGGTCTGTCGGATTTCTCGGCGACGGCGTCAACGACGCGCTGGCCCTGCACACCGCGGACGTCGGCATCTCCGTCGATTCCGCCACCGATGTGGCCAAGGACGCCGCGGATGTGGTGCTGCTCGAGAAGGATCTCGGAGTGTTGGCGGACGGCGTCACGGAAGGGCGGCGTACCTTCACCAACACGATCAAGTACGTGCTGATGAGCACGTCGAGCAATTTCGGCAACATGTTCAGCGCCGCGGCGGCCTCGGCGGTGCTGGATTTCCTGCCGATGCTGCCGAGCCAGATCCTGCTCAACAACCTGCTCTACGACACCAGCCAGCTCGCGATTCCCGGTGATCGCGTCGACGAGGAACAACTGCACGCACCCTCGCATTGGGACATCGCGTTCATCCGCCGGTTCATGCTGTTCTTCGGCCCGATCAGCTCGCTGTTCGACTTCATCACCTTCGGGATCATGCTCGGGGTGTTCGCTGCCGGGCCGGAGCTGTTCCACACCGGTTGGTTCGTCGAATCCCTGGCCACCCAGACCCTGATCGTGTTCGCGATCCGCACCCGCCGCGTCCCGTTCCTGCGCAGCCGGCCCAGCCTGGGACTGGTGCTCACCGTCGCCGGGGTGCTTGCGGTCGGTATCGCGATCACGGTCTCCCCGCTCGGCGCGGACCTGGGGTTCACGCCCCTGCCGATCGGGTTCTTCCTCACCCTGGTCGTGCTGGTGATCGGCTACCTGGTGCTGATCGAGTATGCCAAGCGCGTGTTCTACGCCGAACCGATGCGGTATCTGCCGGCAGTGCGGTGGCGCGGTCACGAACACCGGATCCACCGGCGCGCAGCCCGGTTCAGCACCCCCACCCACCTTCGGGCGCCGACACCGCCCACACCGGCACCGCCGGTGCGGTGACTTCGGCCCGCTGCCGGCCGAACATCGCAGCCCGAGCATCGAACCGGCGCTGGTGCCGGCGGTCGGCCCCCGATCGCCTCGGGGGCCGGGGAGGACGGTCAGTGGGGGGCGGCGGTCGACCCACCGGATCGATTGCCGAACGGATGGCGCCAATCGGGTGAGTTGGACGGCGAGCCCCCGGGCGGCGGCGGGACGGCGCTGCCGGGCTGCGGTGCGGAGGGCTGCGGTCGTACTCGTGCCTCGCAGCGGTGGTCTCGAGGCGGGATTCTTTCAGTTCGCGGCGAGCGAGCCGACCTCGACGCGAGGTCCGCTGCGCACCGGCGAGCAGGAGACTCAGCCCGACCGCTCCGATCGCACCGACGACGATGCCGTAGAGGAACAGTGCCCCGGTCGAACCGGTGACGTGGTACCCGAAGACGACGAAGCTGTCGTCGGTCAGTGCATGGGCGGCGCCGGTGTTGCCCAACACCCCGGCCATTCCGATGATCACGGCGGCGAGGAGAACGACGAGTCCGAAGATGATGAGCATGACGGCCTCCATGGCCAGGGGAGTGTGTATCTCTCCAGTCAACGCCGGGTTCGCACTGTTGTCGACCGGCTGTCGTGGAAGTCGTTGCTCCTGCCGCTAGCCGTCGAAGCCGCTGCGGGCGGCCCAGCCCGACGCGGCGAACGACTGTCGCAGGGCGGCGCGCAGGTCCGCTTCACCCGCAAGGGCTTTCATCGCGGACCGGTACTCGTGCGGGCGCCGGCCGACGAGTGCGGCGAACCCGGCACAGTGGCGCAGGAGCGCGGCGAACAGCGCCTCCTGGGACTGCAGCGGCAGCGGCGGCGCCCCCGGCGGCGCGAGCGCGCCCCACTTCGAGACGTACACGCCGAAGGACGCCGGCCGCTGTCCGCCGTCGATCTCCAGCCGGCACTCGTCGGCGGTCACGGTGCGTCGCGTGTAGTTCGGCTCCGTCGCGTCGAGGCACGCGAGCTGGTCTCGGTCGAGCAGCGACGCGAACACCGGGGTGCGGGTCCCCGGCCGCCGGAACGCGGTCGCCGCGACGTAGCCGGCCACGCTGACGTGGGCGCTGTGCCCGACGGCGATGCCCACGACCGTCGCGCGCAGGAACGGCACGGTGGTGTCGACGTTTCCGGCCGTGAACTTGCGTCGCACGACCGCCGGGCACGCGTTCGAGCCCACCGCGACGACGAGGTGCCGGTCGCCGACGCCGGCAACGCCGGCCCCGCGCAGCGCCTCGTCGAGCGTCGAGTCCTCGCGCCCGTCCAGCCGTGCCGCACCGAGGCCGGCTCCCGGCCGGGGACGTGCCCGGTGATAGCCGTCCTCCCGGAGCAAGCCACTGCCCGGCGCGGCCGTCCCGGGATAGAGCCAGGGGGCGGCCGCGAAATCACCACAGTCCGTTCCGGCGGCAGAAGCCACCTTCCCAGTATGGCGCCGCGAACGCGCGGTACCCTCCGGCCGTGCAGATCGAACCGCGTCCCATCGACGACGCCGAGGTGCAGTCCCTGATCGACGAGGTGCAGCTCGAGTACGTCCGTCGCTACGGCGGACCGGACCACACGTCGCTGCATCCGGAGGAGTTCACCCCGCCGCACGGCGTCTTCCTGCTCGCCCGCGGCGGCGGTGCGCCGGCGGGGATCGGTGGCTGGCGGGCCCGCGACTCGGCGCATCCGGGACTGAGCGACGGCGACGCCGAGATCAAGCGCATGTACGTGCGGGAAGGCGCCCGCCGCCGGGGCGTGGCCCGACGGATCCTGGCCGAACTCGAACGCACCGCCGTCGAGGCGGGCCGGCGTCGGATGGTGCTCGAGACCGGCACCGAGCAGCCCGAGGCTCTCGCCATGTATGCCGCCGCCGGATACGAGCCGCTGCCCGAACGGTTCGGCAAGTACGCGTACTCCGCATCGTCGCTGTACTTCTTCAAGGACCTCGCGCTGCCCGGCGACGACGCGCCCCGCGTCCGTCCCGCACTCGCGGCGGAGCTGCCGGTTCTTCAGGACATCGAGCGCGCGGCCGGCCGCGCGTTCGCGGACCTCGGAATGGACGCCGTCGCCGCCGACCCGCCGCCCACGCTCGAGGAGCTGCACGAGTATGTGGCCGGCGGGCGCGCCTGGGTGTGTCTCGACGGCCACGACCGCCCGGTGGCATACCTGCTCGCCGATGTCGTCGACGGCACCGCCCACATCGAGCAGGTGTCGGTGCATCCGGACCATGCGCGCCGCGGGCTCGGCCGGGCCCTGATCGACCATCTCGCCGGCTGGGCGCGTGTCCGCGAACTGCCCGCCCTGACGCTGACCACCTTCGCCGACGTCCCGTGGAACGGGCCGTACTA
Organism: Rhodococcus sp. ENV425; assembly: GCF_002887785.1. Taxonomy (NCBI): domain Bacteria; kingdom Bacillati; phylum Actinomycetota; class Actinomycetes; order Mycobacteriales; family Nocardiaceae; genus Rhodococcus; species Rhodococcus sp. ENV425. The sequence continues at coordinate 9,145 of NZ_PCZU01000169.1, read as the reverse complement.
CCGGCGGCTCGGCTTCCGGTCCCTGCGCGACGACGAACTCGGCCCGGGGCTGCGGCAGATCCGGCGCGACGAGGCCGCCGGGGGTATGGACCGGTGGCCCCGCGCGGCTATGCGACGCGAACTCTGAAGTTCTGCAAGACGTCTCACGTGCGGCGCGGTACCGCGGCGGCCCAGAATCGCCGCACCAGGTCCGTCGTCTCGGCCGGCGCCTCGAGCGGTACGAGGTACGCGGCGCCGTCGACGACGGCGCAGGACCCGTCGGGTAGCAGCAGGCTCGCCGCGCGTGCCTGCTCGGGCGTCCAGCCCTTGTGATCGCTGCCGGTGACGAACAGGGTCGGGACCGACACCCGTGGGAGCCGCTCGGTGAGGTCGGGCCGGTGCAGCGAGATGGAGACGACGGCGTTGCGCAGCGCGGCCCGGTCCGCGCGGACGAGACAGTCCTCGACGAGTGCGACCGCCTCCGGGTCGCGCTCCCTCGTTGCGGCGGAGAGCAATACGTTCGTCACGCCGGACCGGATGAACCCGGCGGCGCCGAGCGTCCGGTAGGCGGCGAGGAGGAACAGCGTGCGCGCGTGCTCCGCCCGGTTCAGCGCCTGGACGGGCGTTCCCAGCGTCACCAGCGTCCGGCACCTCGACGCCGCGTCGGTCGCGAAGACGATGCCGACGTGGCCGCCCCAGGCATTGCCGACCCAGTCGACGGGTTCGTCGATACCGAGGGCGTCGAGCACGGTGACGGCCGCCGCGGCGCATTCCCCGGTGGTGTAGCGCCGGCCGGGGTCACCGCTCGCCCCGTGCCCGGGACCGGTGACCACGACGAGGCGCCGGTCGATTCCCAGCGCGTCTTCGACTCTGCTCCAGGATCTTTCGTCGACGAACAGGCTGTGCCAGAGCACCGCGGGCCGGCCCTCCCCGTGCACGCGGACGGCGAGTGGACCCACCTCGGTCGAGATCTTCTGCATCCGTGTCATGACCGCCACCACCTCCGGTGCGACTCGAGTTGACACTGTCAATTGCTATGGTCCCGCGGTAGGTTGACACTGTCAATGGGCGGAGCCGCGCACGCCGGGAAGGGCTGGTGGACGGATGACCGACACGCTCGACGAACGGCTGCTCCGAGCCGCGCTCGAACTGCTGAGGGAGCAGCCGGCCGAACGCCTCAGCCTCCGCCGGGTGGCGCAGCACCTGGACGTGAGCCACCAGGCGCCCTACGTGCACTTCGGGAACAAGCGCCGGTTCCTCGCGGCCGTGGCGGGCACCGGACTGCAGGGCGCCGCGGCAGAGGCGGCCGCCGCCGTCGAGGCAGCCGGATCCGATCCACGGTGCCGGCTGCACGCGCTCACCGACGCCTACCTGCGGTTCGTCCGGGAACGCCCGCACGTGCACGACCTGGCCTACGGGCCCACGGTCGACAAGGCCGATCACCCGCGCCTGCAACAGGCGGCCGCCGACTACTGGCGTCTGTTGCGCGGCACCGTGGCGGCCTGCCAGCCCGAGGGTGTGGAGGAGGCCGAGGTGCTGCGGCGGTGCGCCGCCACGTGGGGCACCGTCTACGGCATCGCCCGGCTGACCACACTGCACCAGATCCCCGCGTCGGTCCCCGGCGACCGCGACGGCCTGTTGCACGAGGCCGTCGACGTGCTCCACCGGGGCTGGCAGGCCGGCGACTCGGCCGGGATCCCGGGACAGGACCCGTCTTCCCCGTCGCCGCCGGGTCGCCGGTGACCGCACCGGCCCGACGCCGCCGTTAGCCGACTTGTTCTATTTCAAATAGAACAATATGCTTGTCGCGTGCTCATCAGACTGGACCCGAACTCGCCGGACCCGTTGTTCGTGCAACTGGCCGCGGCCGTGCGCGGCGCGGTGGCCCGGGGCGAGGTCCGGGCGGGCGAGCGCCTCCCCGGCGCGCGCGACCTCGCCGCATCGCTCGGCCTCAACGTCCACACCGTGTTGCGGGGGTACCAGCAACTGCGCGACGAAGGCCTGGTGGAGCTGCGCCGCGGACGCGGCGCGGTCGTCACCGACCGCGCCGAAACCGGGCATGCCGCTTTGCATTCCGCCGTCGCTCAGGCCGTCGCGCACGCCAAACGCGTCGGCCTGAGCGCCGACGATCTCGTCGACCTGATCAGAACGGAGTACCGATGACAGACGATCCCGGCACCGACCAGCGCCCCACCGGCCGCATTCTCCTCAGCTCCACGGCCGCACCCCTGGCCGTCGCCGCCGCGGGCGCACTCGTGCTCCGGAGCTGGCATGCGCAGCTACCGGATCCGATCGCAACACATTGGAACCTCGACGGCACCGCGGACGGATTCGCCGGCCTCCCTGCGACGATCGCACTGTTGCTCGGGTTCGGTGTCCTGTTCGCCGCCCTCGGTTTCGGTCTCACCCGGGCCGCCGACACCGACCCTGCCCTCACCCGCGCGGTCGCCGCGACCGTCACGGGGACGGTCGCTTTCGTGACCGCCCTGATCGTGCTGGTCACCGGCTCTCAGCGGGGACTCGCGGACGCCGCCGCAGCCTCGCCGCCGGGGGCGTCTCTCCTCGCAGCACTCGGCATCGGCGTCGCCCTCGGGGCCGTTGCCGCCGCGGCGGTGCCCCGGTGGTCGCGCGGACCTGCCTCTCCCCCGGCCGCCGATGCACCGCGAATTCCCCTCGGCGCAGACGAACTCGTCGCGTGGACCCGATCGGTGGCCACCGGCAACGTCACAACGATCGTGCTCGTCGCGGCGATCGGTATCGTCGCCGCCCTCGGCGTGCTCACACGCCTGTGGATCCTGCTGGGCCTGGCCGTGCTGCTCGCCGTGCTGGTCGCGCTGACCTGCTCGATCCGCGTCACCGTCGACGTCCGCGGGGTCACCGTCGCGGGCCTGTTCGGGTGGCCGCACCTGCACACCCCGCTCGGTGCCATCGCCTCCGCCTCCGTCACCGACGTGGCACCGCTGAAGCACTTCGGGGGCTACGGATACCGCATGGCGGTACTGGGCCCGCTGCGCGGCGCCCGAGGGTTCGTCCTGCGCGGCGGCCCCGCGCTGGTGCTGCACCGGCGCGACGGCGCACGCACCCTGGTCGTGGTCGACGATGCCGCGACCGCCGCCGGCCTCGTCAACGCCCTCGTCGAGACAGGACCGAGGCACCCCCAGTAGATTCCCGTGGAACATCTCACCTGCGGGCGGCGGAGAGTCCGGCACCGTCGATCATCCGCCGGCCACCAGGTTGAGCGATCCGAGCTGCACAACACATCAACAACCAACCGGGCGCAATTCCCGGAGCGGGACGCTGCTTCGCACCACCGAACCTCACCGCTGGAGGATTTCGGAGAGCCGCCTGATGCCTTCGGCGATCTGGGCTTCGGTTGCGGCCCCGTAGGAGAAGCGCAGGAACGGTGCGGGTGGTTCGTCCACGAAGAAGTGACTCCCGTCTCCGATGAGTACCCCGGCCGCGTACGCGGCGGTGCAGATCTCGCGGGTATCTGCGCCCTGGGGCAGCCTGGCCCACAGGTGAAGGCCACCGCGCGGGACGCACGGGATGCGGATGCCGGGCGTCGTGGCGTGGATCGCGGAGGCAAGTGCGTCGCGTCGCGTCGCGAGCTCTGCGCGCAGGCGTTTCAGGTGCCGGGGCCACGCATTCGAGGTCAGGAGACCGCAGGCGATTTCCTGCACCAGCGGCGCGACGCAGAGGTCGTCGGCGGTGCGAGAGGCCCGGAGCCGTTCACCTGCCGGGCCGCGCGCGATGACCGCGCCGAGCCTTAGACCTGGGGAGGCAGGCTTCGAAAGGGTGAGGATCGATACGACGTGTCCGTGGGGGTCTTCGGTGAAGAGGGAGGGTGGGGCCTGTCCGTCGATTCCGAGGTGTCTGGCCCAGTCGTCCTCGATGATGAACGCGCCGTGTCGGGCGGCGAGTTCGAGCACCTGCTTCCGGCGCTCTGCACCGAGGACCGCGCCGGTGGGGTTCGCGTAGTTCGGCTGGAGGTAGACCACTCGCGCTCGCGTGCGTTCGAGTTCGTCGGCGAGACGGTCGACCAGGATCCCGTCGGCGTCGGCGGGTACCGACGAGAGGCTCAGGCCCGCGCTCTGCGCAGCGAGGATCGCGCCCGGATAGCTCGGGCTCTCGGTGATGACCGCCGACCCCGGCTCGGCGAGTGTGCGCATCGTGAAGACGAGGCCCTGCTGCCCGCCGGAGACCACAAGCACGTCGTTCGGGTCGGCGCGGTATTCGGAGGCGAGGATCCGCCGCAGTTCCGGCGATCCCGCTGGCGGCGTCATCATCCAGGCACGACCGCTCTTCGCCGCACGCGAGCCGATGCGATGCAGTTCCTCGTTCGGCTGTAGTTCGGGGGCGAGGTATCCCCAGGAGAGCGGGATGTGGTCGGGAGTACCGTAGCCGCCCAGGCGAGCGGCCCGGTCGGCGTCTACTCTGGCGCGGCCGAGCGCCTGAGACTGCCAGGAGAAGTCCGGTTCCGGTAGTCGTTCGCGGCCCGCCACGAACGTTCCCCGTCCGGGCTCAGCCCGGACCAGCCCGAATGCGCTCAGTTCCGAGAGAGCTGCCGAGACGGTGGCTGCACTCGCCGCGAACTCTCCGGAGAGTTCGCGGACACCCGGCAGTTTCTCCCCGATATGCATCGTCGCGATCCGCTGGCGGAGGCGTGCCGCAATTTCCGACGCTCTGTTATCATTCGACATGACGCTAGTGAATAACGTTACTCAATTTTCCGCAAGATTGTTACGCCATCGAGCGGGCGTGACGTCGGCAGTCTCGGCGGCACACCGATGAGCCGGGCTTCCTCTGTGCTGCGGGATGTCTCAGTCTCCGCGGTCGTCGCAGGCTTCCTCTCGGCGCTCATCAACTTCGCAGGCCCGTTCCTGATCGTGCTCGAAGCCACTCGCGCAGCGGGTCTGAACGAGGCGCAGACCGCGTCGTGGGTCTGGGCGGTCGCGATCGGCAACGGCGTGTGCAGCATCGCGCTGAGCCTGTTCACCCGTATCCCGGTGATCGTCGCTTGGTCGACGCCCGGAGCGGCGCTGCTGATCGCCTCGCTCGGCGGCTTCTCGTTCACCGAGGCCGTCGGCGCGTTCCTCGTCGCCTCGGTCGCCGCCGCAGTGGTCGGGTACACGGGCTGGTTCGGCCGGCTACTCGCCAGGGTGCCCGGCCCGGTGCTACAGGCTCTGCTCGCCGGGATCCTGCTGCCCTTCGTCGTGACCGCAGCGGGCGCCTTCACGAGCGCGCCGCTGATCGCGGGGAGCATCGTCGTCGCCTTTTTCCTCGGCAAGCGCTTCTTCGACCGATACGCAGTGCTCGCCGGACTCGTCGCCGGGCTCGCGGCGACCGGGGCGACCGGATCCTTCCGCGAGGTCGCGCCGTCGCTCGCGCTCGGCGGCCCTGTGTTCACGATGCCGGCATTCACCCCGGCCGCGCTCGTGAGCATCGCGCTGCCGCTGTTCATTGTCACGATGGCCTCGCAGAACGCACCCGGGCTCGCACTGCTCCACTCGCAGGGGTACGAGCCGAACGACCGCCTGCTCGTCGGTGCCATCTCGACGGTCTCGGCGATCCTCGCGCCCTTCGGCTGCCACGGCATCAACCTCGGCGCGATCACGGCGGCGATCGCGCTCGGCCCCGAGTCGCATCCGGATCGCGCACAGCGTTACATCGCGGGCCTATCGGGCGGCCTCACGTATCTGCTCGTCGGCTCGTTCGGGGGCGTGCTCGTGGCCGGGTTCCGGGCGATCCCGAGCGAAACGGTTTCGGTTCTTGCTGCCGTCGCCCTGCTGGGCTCTGCCCTCACCGCACTGAAGGGGGCGATGGGCGGCGATACCCGCACCGGGATCGCGGCCCTGACCACGCTCGCGGTCACCATGTCGGGCGTCGTGTTCTTCAGCGTCGGTGCCGCGTTCTGGGGCCTCGTCGCGGGCAGCGCCGTGTACCTCCTGCTGGCCCCACGCCAGCCGGGAACCCGAACAGGCAAGGAAAGAAAGGAGAACGCAGTGATGACGTGACCGAAGCCTGAGCGCGCCGCATCCCGCATCGGATATTCGATCCTCGCGGGCGGAGAACGCTCGGACAGTACCTGGCAGTACCGCTCTGCCGAGACCTTCAACCACCGATAGGAGCCACCCATGGCAACGACCACCATTCCGACGATCCGGCCGCTCGCCCCTGCCGACGAGTGCCGCTGGCGTGTCCTCTTCCGCGAGTACCGCGAGTTCTACAAGCTGCCCGAGTCCGAGGACATCGTCTCCCGCGCATGGGGATGGTTCATGGATCCCCGACACGAATGCAAGGCTCTCGTTGCGGAAGCGGACGGCGAGATCCTCGGGTTTGCACACCATCGCCGGTTCTCCTCGCCCTACACCGGCACCACCGGCCTCTTCCTCGACGACCTGTTCACCGACCCCGCAGCCCGAGGCCGGGGCGTCGGACGTGCACTGATCGGCCGTCTCACCGAGATTGCCACCGCCGAGGGTCGCGCCGTGGTGCAGTGGGTGACCGCCGAAGACAACCACCAAGCCCAGGCGCTCTACAACACCCTCGCCACGCGAACGAGCTGGGTCACCTACGAGGCCGAACCTTCTGCGAAGTGAGCACTGCACCATGAAACCGCTGCCGCCGGAGACCCTCCGAGTGGTAGCACAGGGCGGCGGAAATGCGAGTTGATCCATTCGCCTGTCCTCGACGG
>NZ_PCZU01000169.1:0-2431 GCF_002887785.1 Rhodococcus sp. ENV425 | reverse complement strand
CCCCAATCCCGCCCAGCCGTGCCCTGCCTGCGGATCCCCGACCGGTAGGTCGCCGACGATGATCAGTGCGTCGACCCGTCTCCGCGCCAGCCTCGAAAACCTTTGCTGCAGCAACACATCAGGCAATCCGACGGGGTGGCGGATCATCACAAGCAGTGGCGTCCACCAATCCACCTGCCGGTGTTGGTGACCGAGTTGCCGGGTGAACGGCGCGTACCGGCCCGCCCGACCCGCTGAACCGTGCGCAGAGGCTACGGGCCGGCCGGGAAAACCTCGACGAGCGAACCGGGTTCGATGACGACCGGTCCGGCCGCGGTGCTCCCGTCGCCCCGCCGCGGGCCGGCGGGTCACCAGGCCAGCCCGAGATCGACGGCGGCCAGGCCGGCCCGCGTGCGGTTGTCCACCCCGAGCTTGGCGTAGACGCGCTCGACGTGGTTGCGGGCCGTCTTCTCCGCGATGCACAGCTCGTCGGCGATCTGCCGGTTGGACCGGCCCCGGGCGACGAGCCGCAGCACCTCCACCTCGCGGGCGGTCAGCCCGGCCGGCCATGGCGCGCGCCGCACCCGCCGGTGCCCGGCCGCCGTCAGCACCGCCTCGACCGCCTCGGCGTCGAGGCGCCCGCGTTGGGCCTCCTGCCGCAGGCGGCCCGCTGCGTGTTCGGGGGTGAGCGCACCGCGATGCGGCCGGGGTTCCCCGAAGCGCTGGTACGTCTCCGCCGCGGCGAGGAGACGATCGGCGACACTCAGGTCGCGTCCGCGCACGCCGTTGGGATACCCGGAGCCGTCGAGGCGTTCGCGGTGCGTGGTTGCGACGGCGACGACGTCCTCCATGCCGGTGACGCGGCTGAGGATCCGCCCGGTCAGGTAGGGGTACAGCCGGACCCGCTCCCATTCGGCGCCGGTGAGCGGACCGGGCTTCTCCCAGATCCGGTTGGACACCCCCATCCGGCCGAGACCGTGCACGAGCCCGGCCCGGTAGAGCACCTCGACGTCCGTCGCCGGCAGGCCGCGCAGGCGGCCCGCGGCCGCGGTCAGCTCGGCCACCGCCCGCGAATGCCCGAGCAGGCAGGGAACTTTCAGGTCGACGAAGTCTGCCATCGCACGAAGCAGGGCGTCGAGTTCGTCGCCGGCGAGGACTCGCGCGCGGTCGGGCGCCCGATCCAGCGCCGCCGCCCACGCGTCCTGCTCGAGCAGACCGTCGGTGAGTTCGCCCGCGGCCTCCTGGAACACCCGCGCCACCCGCGGACAGAACTGGGTCCCGCTGCGCGCCCGCGCGACCTCGACGGCCCGCCCCGGTCCGCCGGCCCGCAGATGGACCTCGGAGACCTCCGCGAGGTGCACGATGTGCATCTCGAGGGGGATGTCGTCGCCGCGCACACCCGCGGGCAGCCCGGCGCCGTCCCACCGTTCGAACGCGTAGGCCAGGGCCGCGCCGACCTGCCGGTCGAGCCCGACCCGGTCGGACAGCGTCCCCGCCGAGGCGCAGTGCGAACCGATCAGCTCGGCCATGCGACGGCGGGCGGTCAGCAGGAACGCGACGACCTCGACCCCGCGACGCGCGCCGTCGAGCCCGCGCCCGACGTGGCTGGTCAGCATCCGCAGGAACGGCAGCCCCCTCATGTCGACCCCGTAGGTATCGGCGCGGAGTGCGATGTCGTCGCCGAACAGCTGCGCCAACTCGTGCGAGTCCGCGTGGCAACCGATCCAGGCGACGAGGTTCGCGTAGTAGACGACGGCCTGCTGCCGTGCGTCCAGGCCCATGCGCTCGGCGATCCGTCCGGCCAGCACGGCGGACCGCAGCATGTGCTCCATCGGCTGCCCCAGACCCAGGTCGATCGCCAGGGACAGCGCCGCGAGCACCTCGGCGCGCCGCGGCCCGTCCCGCGGGCCCGGAGACGACTCGCTCCTGCGCTGCACGGCCCCATTGTCCTCCGCCGCCGGAGCCGGGGCGCCCGGCCGGACGGATGCCGAAGATGAGGCATCGGCCCCATGCTTCCGGTCACGACGCGGCGCACGATCGGGAGGACCGTATTCGTACGCCGAGGGAGGACGAGATGAAGACCACACCGCAGGAAGCCGCCGAGGAGCCCCGCGCCCTGCCCCGGGTCGCCGGCGAGCGGTTCACCGGGTATGCCGTGATCGGGGCGCCGTTCGCCAGCGGGCACTGTCTGGCGCTGCGCCGGTTCACCGCCGGGTCGGTGGGCCCCGCCTTCACCGCGGTCTGGCACCGCGACCCGCAGGGCCACTGGACCGTCTACAGCGATGCCGCGCCGGAGCACGGATGCGCCCGCTACCTCGGCGCCGCCCTCACCCGGACGGTGCGCACCGACGTCGCCGCCGAGTGGACCGGCCCGTCCCGGTTGCACATCACGGCGGGCGACGCCGTCGTCTGGGACGTGCGGGTGTCCTCGTCGCCGGCCACCACCCTGGCG
>NZ_PCZU01000022.1:0-3410 GCF_002887785.1 Rhodococcus sp. ENV425 | reverse complement strand
GCCCACCGTGACGACCGGCCGCGCGCCGAAGGACCCGCTCCGCCTCGTCGACGGCGTTCCGAGGGCGATTGCGCGGTGACTGCGGTGACCGAGTGGCTGCAGCGCGAGATCATCGAGCGCGGGCGACTGCCGCTGCTGTTCTTCCTGCTCGGATTCCTCCTCGCGTTCCTCTTCATCCGATTCAGCGTCCGCATGATCCGCGCCCAGGTGCGCTGGTGGCCCGGCAATGTCACCCCCGGCGGGCACCACGTGCACCACGTGGTGTTCGGCGTGGTCACCATGGTGATCGCGGGCGGGTCCCTGATCGCGGTCTACGAGGACGGCACGCAGACCACCGGAGCGGCCCTGGCCACGCTCTTCGGCATCGGGACCGCGCTCGTGCTCGACGAGTTCGCCCTGATCTTCTATCTCAACGACGTGTACTGGGAGCAGGAGGGACGCGTCTCGGTGGATGCGGTCTTCGTCGCGATCGCCGTCACCGGCCTGGTGTTGCTCGGCCTGCAGCCCCTCGAGTTCGCCGACGTCACCAACTTCCGGGAGGACCCGTCGTGGGTCACCCGCACGCTGATCGCCCTCTCCGCGCTCGCAAATCTCGCCCTCGCGGCGGTCGTGCTGGCCAAGGGCAAGATCTGGACGGGCCTGATCGGCCTTTTCGTCTTCCCACTGCTGCTGATCGGCGCGGTGCGCCTGTCGCGGCCCGGCGCCCCCTGGGCGCGGTGGCGCTACAGCGGCAAGGTCCGCAAGATGCGCCGCGCGATCGAGCGGGAGAGGCGCTATCGGCGCCCGGTGATCCGGGCGAAGATCTTCGTGCAGGACCTCGTCGCGGGCAAACCGACGATGGACACCGTGCACGGGGCCGTCGAGCACTCCCGCGTCGCCGCCGAAGCCGAACTGGCCCGCACGGTGCACGCCGCGCCCCCGCCGATTTCCGCCACCCCGGCACCGTCTGGCACAATTGACGGGTTGCCCGGCTCGGGCACGCATACCTGACCTGGGCACGAACCAGTCGAGCACCGCCTTCCGGCGGCTGCCGCTCGGTTCCTCTGCTCATGCGAACAAGCGAGGATGACAACCGATGAACACCCTGGACTTCCTGGACGCCAAGTCCCTGCGCGACGACATTCCGGACTTCCGTGCCGGCGACACCCTGAACGTGCACGTGAAGGTCATCGAGGGCTCCAAGGAGCGCGTGCAGGTCTTCAAGGGCGTCGTGATCCGTCGCCAGAACGGTGGCATCCGCGAGACCTTCACCGTGCGCAAGGTGTCGTTCGGCGTCGGCGTCGAGCGGACCTTCCCGGTGCACAGCCCCAACCTCGCCAAGATCGAGGTCGTCACCCGCGGTGACGTGCGTCGCGCCAAGCTGTACTACCTGCGCGAGCTGCGGGGCAAGGCCGCCAAGATCAAGGAAAAGCGCTGACCTCGTCGCGCTGACCGCCAGGCCCCGAGTAGCCCGGTCCGGATTCGTTCCGGGCCGGGCTACTCTGATTCGGTGGCAGATTCATCGCGAGACCCGGCCGTGCCGGAGATGCAGCAGCGCAGCACCGACGACACGCCCGAACGCGATCGGAAACAGGACAAGAAGGAGAAGTCGTTCCTGCGGGAACTGCCCGTCCTGATCCTCGTCGCACTCGTGCTGAGCTTCCTGCTCCAGACCTTCGTCGCGCGGGTCTACCTCATCCCCTCGGAGTCGATGGAACCCACGCTGCACGGCTGCCCCGGCTGCACCGGCGACCGGATCGTCGTCGAGAAGATCGGCTATCGCTTCGGCGACCCCCGGCCCGGCGACGTCGTGGTCTTCCGTGGCCCCGACTCCTGGTCCACCGGCTACGTCTCCACCCGCTCCGACAACGTCGTGATCCGCGGCGTGCAGGAGGTCGGATCCCTCGTCGGACTCGTCCCGCCCGACGAGAACGACCTCGTCAAGCGTGTGATCGCCGTCGGCGGGCAGACCGTCGAATGCTGCGACGACCAGGGCCGCGTCCTCGTCGACGGCAAGCCCCTCGACGAGCCGTACATCGAGATGGACTTCCCGTTCACACCCGGCGTGGTCACCTGCGAGACCGAGGTGCGCTCGGGCCGGTGCTTCGGGCCGGTCACCGTGCCGGACGGTCACCTCTGGGTCATGGGCGACAACCGCTCGAACTCCGCGGACTCCCGCTACCACGTCGCCGACGAGAACCAGGGCACCATCCCGATCGACAACGTGATCGGCAAGGCCCGGTTCATCGTCCTGCCGCCGTCGCGGTGGGGCACCATCGATTCCCCGGAGATCCAGCAACCGTGACGTCGTGGCCGCCGCGTGCCGTGATCCGCAGGTCCGCGGGCCTGCGCACCATGGAGTCGACGCTCGTGCGGTGCGGGCTCGGGCCGGTCGCGGGTGTCGACGAGGCCGGCCGCGGCGCCTGCGCCGGGCCGCTGGTCGTCGCCGCCTGCATCCTCGATCCCAAACCGCACCCGTCGCTCGCGCGCCTCGACGACTCCAAGAGGCTCACCGAGAAGACCCGCGAGGAGTTGTTCCCGATCATCCGCCGTCGCGCGGTGGCGTGGAGCGTGGTGATCGTGCCGGCGGCCGAGATCGACGTCATCGGCGTGCACGTGGCCAACATCGAGGGCATGCGCCGCGCGGTGATGCGGCTGTCCGTCGCGCCCGGGTACGTCCTCACCGACGGCTTCCGCGTGCCCGGCCTGCCGGCGCCGTCGCTGCCGGTCATCGGCGGCGACGCCGCGGCGGCTTGCATCGCGGCGGCGAGCGTGCTCGCCAAGGTCACCCGGGACCGGATCATGGTCGACCTCGACGGCGAACTGCCCGGCTACGGCTTCGCCGTCCACAAGGGCTACAGCACCCCCGCGCACATGGCGGCATTGCGGGACCTCGGCCCCAGCCGGGAGCATCGGCTGCGGTACGCCAACGTTGCCGCCCTCCTCGGCGACGACGCCGGCCCCGGCCGATTCGGCTCCGACGAGGCGGATGCGGGATGATGGATCAACACACCAGAACGGGAGGACACCGAGACCGATGAGTGCCGAGGATCTCGAGAAGTACGAAACCGAGATGGAGCTCTCGCTGTACCGGGAGTACCGGGACATCGTCGGTCAGTTCGCGTACGTCGTGGAGACCGAGCGACGGTTCTATCTCGCCAATGCGGTCGAGCTGCTGCCGCACAACTCCGGCGGCGAGGTGTACTTCGAAGTGCGCATGTCCGATGCGTGGGTGTGGGACATGTACCGCCCCGCCCGCTTCGTCAAGCACGTCCGGGTCATCACCTTCAAGGACGTCAACATCGAAGAGCTCGACAAGCCGGACCTGCGCCTGCCCGACAAGCTGGGGTAGCGCCCCTACGACCTCCCGTACGTGGCCGAATGTCACATTCCTTCGATCTGGGCTGACTCAGGTGGTCCATGCGACACGC
>NZ_PCZU01000168.1:3309-5501 GCF_002887785.1 Rhodococcus sp. ENV425 | reverse complement strand
GGTGCTGCACTTCTCCGCCGACTGGTGCGGACCGTGCGCCGCGGTGCGCCGGGTCGTCGCTCAGGTGGTCGCCGACCTCGCGGCCACCGGCGACGGGCTGCCGGCACCCCGCGACCTCGAACTGGACATCGACGAGAACCCGCAGTTGGCAAGGGAACTCGGCGTGCTGTCGCTGCCGACGACGTTCCTGTTCGACGCCGCCGGCACCGAAAGGTACCGGGTTTCGGGGGTGCCGGCCGCGGCGGACCTGCGGGCCGCGCTGGTGCCGCTGCGCACCCCCTGGGCCCCGATCCGTCGAGACGTCGGCTAAGCTGCCTGCCGTGTCGACCTGCCGAGAGCTCATGCTCACCCGACGCCGCACAGTCGATCTGTGCCGCCTCGGCGGCTTCTGCTGTACCTGCTGCTGATCACCCCGGCCGAGACGCCCGACCGTCTCCGCGGCATCCGCTGCCGTCACCGGTGTGATCCCCGCGGTTGCCACCGCGACGGTTCGCCCCCATGCGTCCCCTCCCAGCAGGAGCACCCCTCATGTCCACCACCGCCCCCGCCGCCCGCCAGGGTCAGCAGGTAGACGTCCGCGGCCCCCGGTTCGCGGCGTGGATCACCACCGCCGTCCTCGTCGTCGTCCTGGCCGTCGCGACGGTCTCGACGACGGTGGCCGGCGTACTGCTCGCCGTCCAGACCGCGGTGTTCGCGGCCGGTGCGGCCCTCGGCCCGCGCCGCAGCCCCTACGGCCTGCTCTTCGCGCGGCTCGTCGCGCCCCGGCTGGGCGCCCCCACCGAGAAGGAACCGGTCGCCCCGCTGCGGTTCGCGCAGCTCGTCGGGTTCGTGTTCGCCGCCGTGGGCACCTTCGGATTCCTCCTCGGCGCCGACCTCGCCGGTCTCGTCGCCACCGGGTTCGCGCTGTTCGCCGCGCTGCTCAACGCCGCGTTCGGGGTGTGCCTCGGTTGCGCGATCTACCCGCTCGTGGCCAGGTTCCGGGCCGTCGCCGCCTGACCACCGTTCCCTCCGCACCGTTCCACTCGACCGAGAGTGTCAACACCGAAAGGAAACTCCATGGCTCGCTCCGACGTCCTGGTCTCAGCAGACTGGGCAGAGCAGAACCTTCACGCACCGAAGACCGTGTTCATCGAGGTCGACGAGGACACCGCAGCCTACGACGGCGGGCACATCGAGGGCGCGATCAAGCTCGACTGGCGTAAGGACCTGCAGGACGGCGTCCGTCGCGACTTCCTGAACCGGGAGCAGTTCTCCGCCCTGCTGTCCGCGAAGGGCGTCGCCGACGACGACACCGTCGTGCTCTACGGCGGCAACAACAACTGGTTCGCCGCCTACGCGTACTGGTACTTCAAGTTCTACGGGCACCGGGACGTCAAGCTCATCGACGGTGGCCGCAAGAAGTGGGAGCTCGACGGACGCCCGCTGTCCAAGGACGAGGTCACCCGCCCGGCCACCGAGTACAAGGCGCAGGAGCCGGACTACTCGATCCGCGCCTTCCGCGACGAGGTGATCGACGCGATCGGCACCAAGAACATCATCGACGTCCGCTCCCCCGACGAGTTCTCCGGCCGGATCCTCGCCCCGGCCCACCTGCCGCAGGAGCAGGCCCAGCAGCGCGGCCACGTCCCGGGTGCGATCAACATTCCGTGGAGCACCACCGCCAACGAGGACGGCACCTTCAAGTCGGACGACGACCTCGAGGCCCTCTACCGGGCGAAGGGCTTCGACGACAGCCGCGAGACCATCGCCTACTGCCGGATCGGTGAGCGCTCGAGCCACACCTGGTTCGTGCTGCAGGAGATCCTCGGCAAGAAGAACGTCAAGAACTACGACGGCAGCTGGGTCGAATACGGCTCGCTCGTCGGAGCCCCGATCGAGTTGGAGGTTCGCTGACCATGTGTGGTGCACCCGTTCAGTCCCAGACCCTGCCCGCGGGCGTGGACGTCGAGAAGGAGACGGTCCTGACCGGCCGTGTCGTCGACGCCGACGGCCAGCCGGTCGGCGGTGCCTTCGTGCGCCTGCTCGACGGCACCGGTGAGTTCACCGCCGAGGTCGTCGCCTCCGGCACCGGTGACTTCCGCTTCTTCGCCGCGCCCGGCGACTGGAAGGTCCGCGCGTTGTCCGGCCGTGGCAACGGTGACGTCGCCGTGAGCCCGGCCGCCCCCGGCGTCCACCACGTCGAGGTCACGGTC
>NZ_PCZU01000168.1:0-3251 GCF_002887785.1 Rhodococcus sp. ENV425 | reverse complement strand
GGCCCCGCCGTCGTCCGTGGTCAGTTCTGCGGCTGCCGGTCCGTCCGTTCGGCGTCGGCGAGCGCGACGATCCAGTCGACGATCCGCTCACTGTCCGAGTACCAGGGATCGTGCGGGTTCGTGTTCCAGTAGCCGATGTGCTGGATGAAGCCCAGCAGGAGGTACGGCTCGAGGAACAGGTCGACGATGCCGCTGTTGTCGTCGGCGAAGCCGGCTCCCTCGGCGCGCAGCTTCTCCACCACGACCGGCCGGCCCGGTCCCAAGGCCCAGTCGAGAATCTCCCGCATCCGTTCGGGGCTCACATCGGCGCTCGGGTCCACCGGGTACGTCGTGTCGACGACCTTGCGCAGCACGTCGAGGAGGGATTCGTCGGACTCCCACCAGTCGTCGCGGGTGACGATGTGGGCGGCCGCGCGGGCCGCCGTCACCGCCAGCGCACCGCCCAGGTCGCCGACGGTCTGCAACGGGTTCAGCAGCGTGAACCGCATCTGTCCGAGCACGCCGAGGACCAGTTCGAGCACCGCGATGTCCTCGGGTGCGTCGCACGCGACGTCGTAACGCCGGCACGAGTACACGACCCGGTCGGCCAGCGCCCCGTAGTCGGCGGGTTCCGAGGACATGAACCCGCCACCGGGCGGACCGGGCTCGCCCATCGAGTCGACCCCCGCCGGCCGGTACGGGTCACCGACGAGGACGACCCCGGCGATGTCGTCCGGTGCGACGTGGGCGTCGGCGGGCCGGTGCCCGAGTTCGCGGCTCACCCGTTCGATCACCTCGGCGCCGACGCTGTAGCCGACGAGCGCGAACCGGGTGCGCTCCCCGCAGGCGCTCTTGCGTTCGTCGAGGATGCGGTTGGTCGACGCGACGCCCGCCGCCACCGAGTCCTGATAGGTCGGCACGTCCTCGAACAGGCCCAGGCCGTAGGTGGCCGGGTACGGCACGTACATCCAGCCGATCGAGCCCGGACGGTCCGCGGTGGCCTCGCCGGCCGGGACCGTCACGTTGCCCACCCAGTTCGACCACAGCTGTCGCGACTCCTCGACCACGGGATCGCGGCCGGCCCCGGAGTCGGTGGCGCCGGAGACCGCGACGATCAGCAGGTCGGGGCACTCCAGGGCGTAGTTGTCGGGGTGGACGGCGGGCCCGGACGAACCGCTGCTCGACCCCGTCCCGGGGGCGGCGACCGCGACGGGCACGGTCAGGGACAGGGTCGCGAGCGCCGCAACAGCCGGCAGCAGCAGACGGATGGGGCGCACACGACCTCCGAGTCGGACTTTCCGGACGAAAGGGCCCACACGGCCCACTGCACGGTACTATCCCGCGCGCCGCACTGCGCGCCCGGTGGGGACGTCGGTTTTCGCGCTCTCCGGGCGCCGTCTAGGATATGGCCGTGGTCATCTTCTTCGAAGCTCTCCTTGTCCTGGCGGCCGTGCTCATCACGTGGTTCGCGGTGTACGTCCTCTACCGTCTGGTGACCGATCAGCCGTGAGTGCCGAGTCCGGTGAGGAACGGGAGGTCGTCCGCGGGAGCGGCGACAAGGCGGTCGCGGACGCCCTCGAACGGGCCAAGGCGACTGCCGACAAGAACGTCCCGATCCTGAGCGGCCTGCCCGTCCCCGACGACACCGCAAACCTGCGCCTCGGCCCGGACATGCATCCGGAGCTGTTGGCGCTGCTGCCCATGGTGGGCGTGTGGCGCGGCGAGGGCGAGGGCAACGATCCCCGCACCGGCGACTACCGCTTCGGCCAGCAGATCGTGGTCACCCACGACGGCGGCAACTACCTCGTGTGGGAGGCCCGTTCGTGGCGCCTCGACGAGGAGGGCGGTTACCGCGGCCCGGACCGGCGGGAGAGCGGATTCTGGCGGGTCTCCGGCACCGGCGCGCCCGGCAGCGAGGATCCGGAAACCCTCGAGCTGCTCCTCAATCACAGCTCCGGCGTCGTCGAGCTGTACTACGGCACCGCCCTGACCCAGTCGTCCTGGGAGCTGGCGACCGACGTGGTGATCCGAAGCCAGTCCGGCGAGGTGGTCGGCGGCGCCAAGCGCCTGTACGGCATCGTCGAGGGCGGCGATCTCGCCTACGTCGAGGAACGCGTCACCGCGGACGGGGAACTGCAGCCGCACATGTCCGCGCGGCTGGCACGCTACATCGGCTGACCGCCCGGCACTCCTTCGGAACCGCCCTCCGGGCACGCGGCCCGTTCCGCCGGTCCCCGAGCCGAGGGACGTGGTCGCGCGGCCCGCGCGCGGCCTCCGCCCACGGACGCGAACGGCCCCCGAGCGACGGACGCGAACGGCCCCCGAGCGCTACGCCGGGACGGATCGTCTCGGCGATTCCCGGTCGGACGGACCGGGAGGCTCGGGGGCCGGGTGACTGCGTGGTATTCGCCGGCCGCTGCAGCGGTCGACAATCCCGTCGTCGATGACAGCGGCTAGCGCGCAGCCACCTCACGTGTCCGATACTTCAATTCAGACCACCTCCTTTCTCGTGTACGCCCGAAAGTACGCCCCGCTCAGACCGCGGGCAACGAGTTTTTCCCCAGGCGAACGACGAGGTCGGCCGCGGTGTCGCCGGGCAGTTGGTGCGTGACGACGACGACGGTGCGCTCGGGCGCGACGAATCCGGCGTCCCGGTCCAGCAGCAGCCGCTGCAACTGCGCACCGTCGACGGCGTCGAGATGCTCGGTCGGCTCGTCGAGCAGCAGCACCCGTGCGGGGGACACGAGGGCCCGCGCGAGCAGCAACCGGCGCCGCTGGCCCCCGGAGACAGCCCGCGCACCGCCGGCCAGGGTGCTGTGCAGTCCGTCGGGAAGCCCGGCCACCCACTCCCCCAGCCCGACGTCGCCGAGCACGTCCAGCGCCTCGGCCTCGGTGAGGTCGCCGCGGGCCACCCGCAGGTTCTCCAGCACGGACGTCTCGAACAGGTGGGCGTCCTCGGCGAAGAATCCGGCCTTCTGCCGCAGGGCAGCCGGTTCGAGCTCGGCGAGCGGCACGCCGCCGAGGGTGACCGTCCCGGCGACGGGCTCGAGCAACCCCGCGAGGGTCATCAGTGTGCTGGTCTTGCCGCTGCCGCTGCTCCCGACGAGGGCGACGCGCGCGCCGGGTGGCAGGTCGAGCGTGAGGGGCCCGACGTCCCGTCCGCCGGGCCAGCCGCTGCGCAGATCGACGGCACGCAGGTGGCACGGTTCCGCGACGGGCCGGGTGCCGTGCGGCACCGGCCGGTCGGCGCGGTCGAGCAGGCCGACGACGCG
>NZ_PCZU01000167.1:5827-10088 GCF_002887785.1 Rhodococcus sp. ENV425 | reverse complement strand
GCGCGCCCGGATCCGGTCCGGAGACCGGAACCGGCACGGAGCCACCGGTGTTCACCGCACAGAACGTCGTCCCGGTGTTCCGCAAGCACGTCCTCGAGGAACGTCAGCTCGAGGCCCTGAGTCTCGTCGCGGGGGAGCTGACCACCGCCGACCTGGCCGAGATGCTCGACCGGATCGGCGGCGGCGAGGACTCAGCCGTCGTCGCGCAGGCGTGGCTCACCGAGCACGTGTGAGCGCAGGAAGGCGCCGAGCTGTGCCACCGCGTCGGCGGCCTCGCCCACCAGCGCGGCCTGCAGATGGGCCACGTGCCACAGTTCGCGCTGCTCGGTGACCGTCACGTCCACCCCCGCCTCACGCAGCTTCCGGGCGAACTCGGTGACCTGCGGGTACAGCATCTCGCCGGTGCCGACGTGGATCAGCGTCGGCGGCAGGCCGGCCAGGTCTCCGCGCAGCGGCGCGTAGCCGGGGTCGGAGGCGTCGCGGTCGCCGAGATACGCCCGCGCCGACGCCGAGATCCAGGCGGCGTTGAGGACCGTGTCCCGGTCGAAGGGGAAGTCCCGCGAGGCGGGATCGACCCAGGGCGCGATCAGCCCCAGGGCGGCGGGCCGCACCCCGTGCCGGTCGATCAGCCGGCGCGCCGCCGCGACCGTCAGGCCGCCCCCGGCCGAGTCGCCGGCGATCGGGGCGGTCTGCGGGGTCACGCCGTGCTCGGTCACCAGCTCGAGGTACGCACCGACCGCGTCGTCCAGTGCGGCGGGGTAGGGGTGCTCCGGGGCCAGCCGGTAGTCGAGCACGTACACCGCCGAACCCGAGGCCGCGGCCAGGTGCGCGGCCAGGGACCGGTGCGTGGCGGGCGAGGCCACCGTGTACCCGCCCCCGTGCAGGTACAGGACCGCGGTGGGACGTTCGGTGGCGCCGACGGTGACGCGTTCGGCGGGCCGGCCCGCGAGCGTGACCTGCTGCACCACCGTGCCCTCGGGCAGGGTCTGGATCGGCGCGACGAGCTCGAGCAGCCGGCGCTGGACGGGGTACGGCAGCCGCGCGTTGAGGGCGAGCCGGTAGGCCGGCCGCACCGCGGCCCGCACGACGGGCAGGGGGAGCTGGGGCATGACCGCGACCCTAGCCCTTCGGCACGAAGCGGCCACTGACGAATGCGACGACACGCTGATAGGACGGGCCCACCATGCGCACCCAGGCGTCGAGGAACTTCGCGTCGGCGCCGATGAGTACCCGGGCCCTGCCCCTGCGCACGCCCTCGACGATGGTGCGGGCCGCGTCCTCCGGGCTGGTGCGGGCCAGCTTGCGGTCGAAGAACTGGGCGAAGGACTCCTGATCGTCGCCGGCCGGGACGGCGGCGTTGCGGGCGATCGCCGTCTTGATGCCGCCGGGGTGCACGCAGGTGACCTTGACGGGGTGCCGGGCGACCAGCATCTCCTGGCGCAGCGCCTCGGTGAAGCCGCGGACGGCGAACTTCGCGGAGTTGTAGGCGCTCTGACCGGGGATGGCCAGCAGCCCGAACAGGCTCGAGACGTTGACGATGTGGCCGTCCCCGGACGCGACGACGTGGGGCAGGAACGCCTTGGTGCCGTTCACCACGCCCCAGAAGTCGACGTCCATGATCCGCTCGATGTCCTTGAACTCCGAGCGTTCGAACTCGCCGTGGTAGGCGATGCCGGCGTTGTTGTAGATCTGGTTGACCTGGCCGAAGTGGACGGCGACGGCGTCGGCGTAGTCGAGCACCGCCTCGCGCTGCGTGACGTCGAGGTGATCGGCCTTGACCTCGGCGCCGAGGTCGCGGGCCCGGCGCACAGTCTCGTCCAGCCCGGCGGTGTCGACGTCGGACAGGGCCAGCCGGGCGCCGCGCCGGGCGAGCTCGAGCGCCAGGGCACGGCCGATGCCCGATCCGGCGCCGGTGATCACGGCGACCTTTCCTGCGAACTCGCTCACTGCGCTGCCACCTTCCGGGTGTCGGTCTCGTCGGAGTCACGGACGGTCGCCGGCGTCTGCGCCGGGACCGGGGGGAGGTCCGCCGCGGCGACGCTGCGGTAGGCGTCCAGGTCGAAATGCTTGGTGATGCGGCGGAATTCGAACGTGAAGCTCGGCCACAGGGTGGTGTTGTTGCCGTGCTTGTCGAGGTACCAGCTGGCGCAGCCGCCGTTGCTCCACACGCTGCGCTTCAGGGCGTCCTGCAGGTTGCGGTTGTATTCGCCCTGCACCTCCGGGCGCACCTCGACGGTGCCGATCCGGTGGCGGTCGATCGTCTCGATCGCGTCCACCAGGTAGTTCAGCTGGGATTCGATCATGTACACCATCGAGGTGTGGCCGAGTCCGGTGTTCGGTCCCACGAGGAAGAACATGTTGGGGAAACCGGCGACGGCGGCGCCCTTGTAGCCCTGCATGCCGGTGGCGTCGAAGACGTCCGCGAGGCTGCGGCCGTCCTTGCCGAAGATGCCGGCGAAGGTGGGCGAGTCGGTGACGTGGAAGCCGGTGGCGACGACGATGGCGTCGACCTGGCGGGTGGTGCCGTCGCGGGTGACGATGCCGTCCGCGGTGACCTCGGCGATGCCGTCGGTGACCAGGTCGACGTTCGGCCGGGCCAGCGCGGGGTAGTAGTTGTTCGAGATGAGCATCCGCTTGCAGCCGATCCGGAAGTTCGGGGTGACCTTGCGGCGCAGCTCGGGGTCGGTGATCTGGCGGCGGATGTGCGCGCGGGCGGCGAGCTCGAGCGGCTTCATGAAGACCGGTGCCTTGGCCAGGCCGACGACCTGCGTCTCGCGGGTGAGGTACTGCAGGGCGCGGGACAGGCGCTGGAACCCGGGTACGCGGCGGAACGCGAGCCGCTCGACGGGGGTGTATTCGCGGTCGGCGCGAGGCAGCACCCAGGGAGCGGTGCGCTGGTAGACGTCGAGGTGGGCGACCTTGCCGGCGATGGCGGGCACGATCTGGATTGCGGAGGCTCCGGTGCCGATCACGGCGACGCGCTTGCCGGTCAGGTCCGCGTCGTGGTTCCACCGGGCGGAGTGGAAGATCTCGCCCCGGAACCCTTCGATGCCCGCGATGTCGGGCAGCGACGGCTCGCACAGCGCCCCGACGGCGGAGACGACGATCCGGGCGTCGAACGCACCCTTGGTGGTCTGCACGTCCCAGCGGTGGGTGGCGGTGTTCCAGCGGACGGTCTGCACGTCGCACCCGAACACGGTGCGGCGGCGTACGTCGTACCTGTCGGCGACCGAGGCGATGTAGGCCTGGATCTCGGGCTGGGGGGAGAAGGACCGCGTCCAGCCGGGGTTGAGGGCGAACGAGTAGGAGTACAGGTTGGACGGGACGTCGCACGCGGCGCCCGGGTACGTGTTGTCGCGCCAGGTGCCGCCGACCTCCGATCCGCGCTCGAGGACCACGAAGTCCTTGCCGGCCCGGGTCAGTCGGACGGCGGCGCCGAGTCCGGCGAACCCGCTGCCGATGATCAGCGTGTCGACCTGACGCGGGTGCGCATCGGTGGCGATGGTGTCTGTAACCGGAAGACTCATGTAAATAAGCGTAGGGCCATATTGAGCGCCGGTCAATAGCCTGTTGACTGCGATTCAACAAGAGTGTTTGCATGGCATCTGTGAAGGGCAACAGCAGCAAGCGCACCAGGCTGAGTCCCGCCGAGCGGCGGGCCCAGCTCGTCGACCTCGGCGTGCAACTGCTCGCCGAACGGCCGCTCGAGCAGATCTCCGTCGAGGACATCGCCGACCAGGCGGGGGTGTCGCGCGGGCTGCTGTTCCACTACTTCGCGTCCAAGCACGACTTCCACGTCGAACTCGTCCGGCACACCAGCCGGGACATGCTCGAGCGCACCGCACCCGACGACAGCCTCGAACCGATGGAGATGCTGCGCGGCACGATCGTCGCGTACGTCGACTACGTCACCGACCACCGCGACACCTACCTGTCGATGCTGCGCGGCACCGCGAGCGGGGACCCGGACATGCGGCAGGTCTTCGAGGACACACGCACCGCCATGGTCGATCGGACCGTCGCGTACCTGCCCCGCATCGGCATCGACGCCGGGCCCGCCGTCGCCCTGGCCGTGCGCGGCTGGATCGCGTTCGTCGAGGACACGACGATCGCCTGGCTCCGGGACCCGCAGCTCACCCGCGAGGAGTTCGTCGACCTCGCCGTCGCCGCCCTGCCCGCGCTGGCCCTCGCCGCAGGCGCACCGAATGTCACAGCGGTTCGATCTGAGTGAACGCGTGTGACATTCGGTCACGTCCCGGGG
>NZ_PCZU01000167.1:0-5783 GCF_002887785.1 Rhodococcus sp. ENV425 | reverse complement strand
CCGAAGGGCAGGCACGACCCGGCTCGCGTGAGAACCGCGGGGCTACCGCCGGTGACTACCGGCCGAACGCCTTCTCCAGGATCTCCTGCTGCTCGACCGCGTGAACCTTGCTCGAGCCGGAGGACGGAGCCGACATCGCGCGCCGCGACGCCCGCTTGATGCCCGACAGCTTCTCGGGCAGCATCTCCGGCAGCGCCAGACCCAGGAACGGCCACGCTCCCTGGTTGGCCGGCTCCTCCTGCACCCAGAAGAACTCGTGCGCGTTCGGGTACCGGTCGAGCGCCTCGGCGATGCGGCGACGCGGCACCGGGTACAACTGCTCGATCCGCAGGATCGCGATGTCGTCCCGCTTCTCCTTGTCCTTCTTCGCCTTCAGCTCCCAGTAGAGCTTGCCGGAGGTCAGCAGGACGCGGGTGACCTTGTCGCGGTCGCCACCCTCGTTCTCGTACAGCGGCTCCTCGAACACCGAGCGGAACTTGCCGGTGGTGAAGTCCTCGAGGTCGCTGACCGCGGCCTTGTTGCGCAGCATCGACTTCGGCGTGAACACCACCAGCGGGCGGCGGATGCCGTCGAGGTGATGGCGGCGCAACAGGTGGAAGTAGCTCGCCGGCGTCGACGGCATGGCCACCGTCATCGAACCCTCGGCGCACAGCTGCAGGAACCGCTCGATGCGGCCCGAGGTGTGGTCCGGGCCCTGGCCCTCGTGGCCGTGCGGCAGCAGCAGCACCACGTCGGAGAGCTGACCCCACTTGGCCTCGCCGGAGGAGATGAACTCGTCGATGATGGACTGCGCGCCGTTGACGAAGTCACCGAACTGCGCCTCCCACAGCACCAGCGCCTCCGGGTTGCCCACGGAGTAGCCGTACTCGAAGCCCAGGCCCGCGAACTCGGTCAGCGCCGAGTCGTACACCATGAACTTGCCGCCCTTGCCGCCCTCGGCCGCCACCTGCTGCAGCGGGGTGTACTCGGCACCGGACTTGCGGTCGATGAGCACCGCGTGGCGCTGGGTGAAGGTGCCGCGGCGCGAGTCCTGACCGGCCAGGCGCACCAGGGCACCCTGCTCGACCAGCGAACCGAACGCCAGCAGCTCGGCGTACGCCCAGTCGATGTGACCCTCGCGGGACATCTCCCGGCGCTTCTCGACGACCGGCTTGACGCGCGGATGCACGGAGAAGCCCTCGGGGACGTTCACGAACGCGTCGCCGATCCGCTCGAGCACCGACTTGTCGACCGCGGTGGTCAGCTTCGCCGGCGGCGTCTGGTCGAGCTCGACCGACTCCGACGGTTCCGGCTTGTACTTCTCGAGCTCGCGGACCTCGTTGAAGACCCGTTCGAGCTGGCCCTGGTAGTCGCGCAGCGCGTCCTCGGCCTCTTTGAGCGAGATGTCGCCACGACCGATGAGGGACTCGGTGTAGCTCTTGCGGACGCTGCGCTTGGTGTCGATCACGTCGTACATCGCCGGCTGCGTCATCGACGGGTCGTCGCCCTCGTTGTGGCCGCGACGGCGGTAGCAGATCATGTCGATGACGACGTCCTTGTTGAACTTCTCCCGGAAGTCCACGGCCAGCCGGGCCACCCACACGCACGCCTCCGGGTCGTCCCCGTTGACGTGGAAGATCGGCGCGCCGATCATCTTCGCGACGTCGGTGCAGTACTCCGACGACCGCGAGTGCTCGGGGGCCGTGGTGAAGCCGACCTGGTTGTTGACGACGATGTGCACGGTGCCGCCGGTGCGGTAGCCGCGCAGCAGCGCGAGGTTGAGGGTCTCGGCCACGACGCCCTGGCCGGCGAACGCGGCGTCGCCGTGCAGCAGCAGCGGCATGACGGTGAAGCCGCCCTCGCCCTTGTCGAGGATGTCCTGCTTGGCGCGCACGAGGCCTTCGAGGACCGGGTTGACGGCCTCGAGGTGCGACGGGTTCGCCGTGAGCGACACCTTGATGTCGTTGTCGCCGAACATCTGGATGTAGTTGCCCTCGGCGCCGAGGTGGTACTTGACGTCGCCGGAGCCGTGGGCGGCGGCCGGGTTCAGGTTGCCCTCGAACTCGGTGAAGATCTTCGAGTACGGCTTGCCGACGATGTTGGCCAGCACGTTCAGGCGGCCGCGGTGCGGCATCGCGATGGCGACCTCGTCGAGCTCGTGCTCGGCGGCCTGGTCGATGATCGCGTCCATCATCGGGATGACCGACTCGGCGCCCTCGAGCGAGAACCGCTTCTGGCCGACGTACTTGGTCTGCAGGAAGGTCTCGAACGCCTCGGCGGCGTTGAGGCGGCTGAGGATGTACTTCTGCTGCGCCACGGTCGGCTTGACGTGGTGCGCCTCGACGCGCTCCTGCAGCCACTGCTGCTGCTCGGGATCGAGGATGTGGGTGTACTCCACGCCGACGTGGCGGCAGTAGGCGTCGCGCAGCACCGACAGCACGTCGCGCAGCTTCATGCGCTGCTGACCGTGGAAGCCGCCGACGTTGAACTCGCGGTCGAGGTCCCACAGGGTCAGATCGTGCGTGGTGACGTCGAGGTCCGGGTGCGACCGGAACTTGTCCTTGACGAACTGCAGCGGGTCCGTGTCGGCCATCAGGTGGCCGCGGCTGCGGTAGGCGGCGATCAGCTCGAGGACGCGGGTGCTCTTGTCGACCGCGCCTTCCGGCACGTCCTTGCGCCAGCGGACCGGCTCGTAGGGGATGTGCAGCGTGTGGAAGATCTCGTCGTAGAAATCGTCGCTGATCAGCAGGTTGTGGACGGTCCGCAGGAAGTCGCCGGACTCCGCGCCCTGGATGATGCGGTGATCGTACGTCGAGGTCAGCGTCATCAGCTTGCCGACGCCGAGCTCGGCGATGCGCTCGTCCGAGGCGCCCTGGAACTCGGCGGGGTACTCCATCGCACCGGCACCGATGATGGTGCCCTGACCCGGCATGAGCCGCGGTACCGAGTGCACGGTGCCGATGCCGCCCGGGTTGGTCAGCGAGATGGTGACGCCGGAGAAGTCCTCGGCGGTGAGCTTGCCGTCGCGCGCACGACGGACGATGTCCTCGTACGCGGAGTAGAACTGCGCGAAGTTCATCGACTCGCAGTTCTTGATCGCGGCGACGACGAGCGAACGGTTGCCGTCCTTGCCGGCCAGGTCGATGGCCAGGCCGAGGTTGGTGTGCGCGGGGGTGACCGCGTTCGGCTTGCCGTCGATCTCGGCGAAGTGGCGGTTCATGTTCGGGAACGCCTTCACCGCCTGCACGATGGCGTAGCCGAGCAGGTGAGTGAACGACACCTTGCCGCCGCGGGTACGGGCGAGGTGGTTGTTGATGACGATCCGGTTGTCGACCATCAGCTTCGCAGGGATGGCGCGCACACTGGTGGCGGTCGGGATCGAGAGCGAGGCGTTCATGTTCTTCGCGACGGCAGCGGCAGCGCCACGGAGAACCTTGGACTCTTCCTGGGTGGCCGGCGCGGCGGGCTTCGCGGGGGCCGGCTTGGCGGCGGCGGGCTTGGCCGGTTCCGGAGCGGGAGCCGCCTTGGGTGCCGGTGCGGGCTTCGCCGGGGCAGTAGCGGCCTTCGGCGGAGCCTGGGCCGGGGTGGCCTTCGAGGCGGGGGCGGATTCGGTGGAGGTCGGGGCGGAACTCTGCGCCGGACGCTGGGTCTGCGTGGCGCCGTTCGCGCCACCCGCGACCGCCGCCTCCGGGGAGTAGTCCGTCAGGAATTCGTGCCAGCTGGCGTCCACGGACGACGGATCGTCCTGGAACCGCTGGTACATCTCGTCAACCAACCACTGGTTCTGTCCGAACTGGGAAGTAGAGCTGCTGCTCACGGCAGTTGTTCGCCTCGTTTCTTTCTTCGGTACCCGATCGGAGTGCCTATGTATATGAGGCTAGCCCGCGGCTGTGACGAACAAAAAAGCTCTGCCACGGTCGAGACCTACCTCACAATCTCTGATTCGATGGGATCCCCATCGACGACGGTTCTCGACAGCCGATTATTCCCTGCCCGCATTTGGGCCGCATCACAGAGGGTCGTGTACACGCCTCCGGCGTGCCGCAGTGCGTCGTGCGATCCGGTCTCCACGATGCGCCCGCCGTCGACCACGACGACCAGGTCGGAGCGTGCCGCGGTGGCCAGCCGGTGGGCCACCACCACGGCGGTGCGGCTGCGGGTCACCGACTCGCCCGCCGCGAGCACCGCCCGTTCGGTGCCCGGGTCGAGCGTCGCGGTGGCCTCGTCGAGCAGCAGCAGGTCCGGATCGACGAGTTCGGCCCGGGCCAGCGCCACGAGCTGACGCTGCCCGGCGGACAGGCCCTGCCCGCGCTCGCCGACGGGATGCAGCATGCCGCCGGGCAGACCGGCGATCATGTCGAGGGCCCCCACCGCGCGTGCGGCGGCCTCGATGTCCGCGCGGTCCGCATCGGGCCGCCCGTAGGCGATGTTGCTCGCGACGGTGCCGGTGAACAGGTGCGCCTCCTGCGGGACGACGCCGAGCCGGGCCCGGTACTCGGGCAGGCGATACCCGCGCAGGTCGACGTCGTCGACCCGCACCGAGCCGGACGTCGGATCGTAGAACCGGGCCAGCAGCTTGACGATCGTGGACTTGCCGGCGCCGGTGCGGCCGACGAGCGACACCGTGGAGCCGGCGGGGAAGTGCAGGTCCACGCCGGTGAGCGCGTCGGTGTCGGCCCCCGCGTAGCGGAACCCGACGTCGTCGAGGCGCACGTCGCCGCGCAGGTGTCCCGGGACGGGCACCGTGCCGGTGCCGCCCGTCTCGAGGGAACTCTCGGTGCGCAGCAGGTCGCCGATCCGGCGCAGCCCCACCCGGGCCTGCTGGTAGCCGTCGAACACCTGCGACAACTGCTGGATGGGACCGAACAGCAGGCCGAGGTAGAGCACGAACGCGACGAGCACGCCCGCGGTCGTCGCCCCGGAGGCCACCTCCCGGGCTCCGACGAACACCACCGCGGCCAGCGCGAGGTCGGACAGCAGCGCAATGAACGGGAAGTACAGCGAGATGGCCCGCTGGGAGCGCATCCGGCTGCGCCGGTACGCATCGGCGCGCTCGGCGAACCGGCGGGCCGCGAACTCCTCCCGGCGGTAGGCCTGGGCCGCCCGCAGCCCGGTGACGTTCTCCTGGAAGTCCGCGTTGACCAGGGAGATGCGTTCGCGGGAGACCGAGTAGGCCGTGGACGAGACCCGCCGGAACCACAGCGTCGCCGCGAGCAACGGCGGCACCACCGCCAGCGCCACCAGCCCCAGGGTGAGGTCGGTGGCGAGCAGGGCGACCGAGATCCCGACCAGCGTCAGCACGCTCACCACCGCGGTGGACAACCCGGTCTGGATGAACGAGGAGAGCGCGTCGACGTCCGTGGTCATCCGGGTCATGATGCGGCCGGACAGCTCCCGCTCGTAGTAGTCCAGACCCAGCCGCTGCAGGTGCGCGTAGCTGCGCACCCGCAACCCGAACAGCACCCTTTCGCCGGCGCGGGCGGTGAGCACGGTGAGCACCGCGACCACCAGCCAGGCCAGGAGCGCCAGCGCGGCGCCCACGGCGGTGGCCGCCCACAGCCGCGCGGGTTCGCCCGGCGTGACGCCGCGGTCGACGGCGTAACGCACGATCGACGGGAACGCGATCGACGTCAGCGACTCGACCGCCAGGCACAGCACCACCGCCGCCAGCAGCCACCGCACCGGCCGCAGCGTCCGGGAGAGGCGGAACTCGGGGTCGGGGCGCCGCAGCTGTGCCGTGTCGAGCCCCGGTTGCTCGGTGGCCGGGGGCAACGCCTCGACCGCCCGGCGCAGCGCCGGCGTGG
>NZ_PCZU01000166.1:0-3489 GCF_002887785.1 Rhodococcus sp. ENV425 | reverse complement strand
GACCTGTCCCGCACCGTCGGATGGTTCACCACCGTGCACCCCCTCGACGTGGACCTCACCGGCATCGACGTCGACGACGCCTTCGGTGGCGGTGCCGCGGCGGGCGCGGCGATCCGGTCGGTCAAGGAACGGCTCGCCGCCGTTCCCGACCACGGCATCGGCTACGGCCTGCTCCGGTACGTCGCCGGCACCCTGCCCGCGCATCCGGCCCCGCAGATCGCGTTCAACTTCCTCGGCCGCATCGACACCACGGTCGAGGGACCGTGGCTGCCGCTCGGCACCGCCGCCACCCGCGAACCGCAGATGCCGCTGCCCGCGGTGCTCGACATCGACGCCGCCGTCGAGGCCGACGGCCTCGCCGCCACCTTCACCTACGCGACCGGCCTGCTCGACGAGGACGCCGTCGACGAGTTCGCGCAGCTGTGGGTGGCCGCGCTCGCCGCGCTCGCCTGGCACGTCGGCGACCCGGCCGCCGGCGGTCACAGCCCCTCCGACTTCCCGCTGGTCGCCGTCGACCAGGACCGGATCGACGCGTGGGAGCGCGACCGCGGAGGCCTGGCCGACGTGTGGCCGCTGTCCCCGCTGCAGGCCGGGCTGCTGTTCCACACCGGGTACGCCGCCACCGACGCCCCCGACGACTACACCGTGCAGACCGTGCTCGAACTCGCCGGCACCGTGGACCCCGCCCGGCTCCGCGCCGCGGCGCAGTCCGTGGTCGACCGGCACGACAGCCTGCGGGCCGCCTTCCGCGACACGGCCGCCGGCCCGCTCCAGGTCGTGCTCCGCACGGCCGACGTGACCTGGCGGGAAACCGATCTGCGCGGCCGTGCCGACACCGACGGCGAGCTGGCGCGCATCCTCGACGCGGACCGCGCCGACCGGTTCGACCTGGCCGCCGCGCCGCTGCTGCGCGTCCACCTGGTCCGCACCGCCGCCGACCGGTACCGGCTGCTGCTGACCAACCACCACCTCGTCCTCGACGGCTGGTCCACCCCGCTGCTCGTCGCCGAACTGCTCACCGCCTACGCGGCGGGCGCGGCGGTGCCCGGACCGGCGCCGTCGTTCCGGGACCACCTGGCCTGGCTCGCCGGCCGGGACCTCGTCGCCGCGCGGACCGCGTGGGCCCGCGCCCTGGACGGCATCGACGCCCCCACCCTCGTCGCCCCGCACGACGACCCCGCCGACACCGGCGGCGCCGCCCACACCGTCGCGCTGAGCGCCGAAACCGCCGCCGCCCTCGACGCTGCCACCCGCGCCCACGACGTCACCCTCGCCACCGTCGTGCAGGCGGCGTGGGCGCTGACCCTGGCCGAGCTCACCGGCCGCACCGACGTGGTGTTCGGCTCCACCGTCTCCGGCCGCCCGCCCGAGCTGCCCGGCGTGGACGCCGTGCTCGGCCTGTTCGTCAACACCGTGCCGGTGCGGGTGCGCCTGCAGCCCACCGACACCGGCGCCGACCTGCTGCGCCGCCTCCAGGCCGAACAGGCGGCGCTGCTCGAGCACCAGCACCTCGGGCTCGCCGAGATCCACCGGGCGGCCGGCGTCACCGAACTGTTCGACACCCTCGCCGTCGTCGAGTCCTACCCGCTCGACCGCGACGCCCTGTCCGCGACCGCCGACGGCGCCGGAATGCGGGTCCTCGGCGTCACCGGCGCCGAAGCCACCCCGTACCCCGTGAGCCTGATCGTCGAGCCGGGCGCCCGGCCGGAGCTGAGCGTGCGCTACCGCCCCGCCTCGGTCGGTGACGGCGTCGCGCGCCGCATCCTCGAGCGGTGCGCGGAGCTGCTCGGTGCGCTCGCCCGGACCCCGGACCGCCGCATCGCCGCGCTCGGCGCCCCCGGCGTCGACGCCCCATTCGTGCCGGCCCGCGACCGGGCCGTCACCCTCGCCGACATCCTCGCCGGCACCGCCACCCGTCACCCGGATGCGGTCGCCGTCGTCGCCGGCACCGCCGAGCTCACCTACCGCGAACTCGACGACCGGGCCGCCGCCCTGGCGGGGCTGCTCGCCGCGCACGGCGCCGGACCCGGCACGCTGGTCGCGCTCGCGCTGACCCGCTCGCTCGAATCGGTCCTCGCCGTGTGGGCGGTCGCGAAGACCGGCGCCGCGTTCGTCCCCGTCGACCCGCGCCACCCCCTGGACCGGATCGAGCACATGCTCACCGATTCCGGCGCCCGCCTCGGCGTCACCGTCACCGCCCACCGGGACCGGCTGCCCGGCTCCGCGACGACGTGGCTGGTGCTCGACGATCCCGCGACCGCCCGCCGCACCCCGGCCGGCCCCGCGGTGCCGTCACCGGCCCGGCTCGACGACCCGGCCTACCTGATCTACACCTCCGGCTCGACCGGGACGCCGAAGGCCGTCACGGTCACCCACCGGGGCCTCGGCAACCTGGTCGACGCACTGCTCGCCGTGCTGGAGCCGACCCCGTCGGCACGGGTCGCGCACGTGGCGTCGCCGAGCTTCGACGCGTCCGTGTTCGAACAGCTCGCCGCGTTCGCCGCCGGCGCCCGGCTCGTCGTCGTACCCCCGACGGTCGTCGGCGGCGACGAACTGACCGACCGGCTCGCCGACGCGGGCGTCACCCACCTCGTCCTCACCCCCGCGGTGCTGGCCACCCTCGACCCGGCCGCCGCGCACACCGTGCGGGTCGTCGGTGTCTGCGGTGAGGCCGTCCCCACCGACCTGGTGCGCCGGTGGGCGCCCGGCCGCACGATGTTCAACCTCTACGGCCCCACCGAGACCACCATCTGGGCCACCGTCGCCCCCCTCACCGCCGATGCGCCCGTCACCCTCGGCGCCGGTGTGCCCGGCACCGAAACCGAAGTCCTCGACGGCTGGCTGCGGCCGGTGCCGCTCGGCACCGCCGGAGAGCTGTACCTGGCCGGTCCCGGGCTGGCGCGCGGCTACCACGGCCGTCCGCAGCTGACCGCGAGCCGGTTCGTCGCGCATCCCGGACGGCCCGGGGAGCGCATGTACCGCACCGGTGACCTCGTGCGCTGGACCCGCGCCGCCGACGGCGGCCCGGTGCTGGAATACCTGGGCCGCACCGACTTCCAGGTCAAGGTGCGCGGCATCCGCGTCGAGCTCGGGGAGGTCGACGCGGCCCTCGCCGCCGTCGCCGACGTGGACTTCGCGGCCACGCTCGGCCGTCCCGGTCCCACCGGCTCGGCCGTCCTCGTCTCCTACGTGCGGCCCGTGCCGGGCCGCGGGCTGGACCCGGACCGGCTGCGGGACCGGCTCGGCGAACAGCTGCCCGCCCATCTCGTGCCCGCCGCGGTCGTCGTCCTCGACGAGGTTCCGCTCACCCCGGTCGGCAAGCTGGACCGGACGGCGCTGCCGGAGCCGGACTTCGGCCGCAGCCGGCGCCCGGCCCGCGCACCGCGTGGACCGGTCGAGACCGCCGCCGCCGCCGCCTTCGCCGACGTCCTCGGCCTGGACGGGCTCGGCGCCGACGACTCGTTCTTCGACCTGGGCGGCAACTCCCTC
>NZ_PCZU01000165.1:0-531 GCF_002887785.1 Rhodococcus sp. ENV425 | reverse complement strand
GGCCAAGTGCGAGTCGGCGCAGCAGGTGACGTCGCTGGCGCCGCGGGAGGTGATCGCGCTGATCGAGTCCCCGCTGGGGGCGTTGAAGGTCGACGAGATCGCCCTGGCGGCGGGCACGGTCGGTCTGATGTGGGGTGCGGAGGATCTCGTGGTCGGCCTGGGTGGGCAGTCGTCCCGCCGGGGCGACGGGACGTATCGGGACGTGGCGCGGCACGTGCGGTCGCAGGCGTTGCTGGCGGCGAAGGCGTACGGGCGGTTCGCCCTGGACTCGGTGTATCTGAACATCAGGGACCACGACGGGTTGCGGGCGGAGGCGCTGGACGCGGTGGCGGTCGGGTTCGATGCGAAGGTGGCGATCCACCCCGGTCAGGTGGCGGTGATCCGGTCCGCATACGCGCCGAGCGCGGAGGATGTGGCGTGGGCGCGGCGGGGGCTGGCGGCGGTGCCGGAGGAGCGGGGGGTGTTCCAGTTCGAGGGCCGGATGGTCGACGCGCCGGTGCTGCGGCACGCGGAGCAGATCCTGCACCGCTC
>NZ_PCZU01000164.1:0-599 GCF_002887785.1 Rhodococcus sp. ENV425 | reverse complement strand
CTCGGCGAGGGCAGCGGCGGCGACCTCTCGGTCGACTGCCGTCGAGTCGGTGCCCGGATCGGCGCCCGCGTCGCTCTGTTCCTGTTCGGCCAGTCGCAGCCGCTCCTCGAGCTCGACGACCTCGCGGCGGGCCGTGTCACGCTCCGTCTCGGCGTTGGTGCGCTGCGCCGCGAGGCGCTCGGACTCGGCGTGGGCGGCGCGCGCGGCCTGCCCGAGCCGGCCGAGCTGCTCGTACACCGCGGACATCGCGGCGTCGGATTCGTTGAGGGCCGCGAGGGTCTGTTCGGCCACCTCGGCGCGGGCCGCTTGTTCGGCCAGGGCGCCGGCGAGAGCCGCCGAGAGTTCCTCGGAGCGCCGGACCGCGCGGTCGAGGTCGGCGCGGGACGCGTCGATCGCGGCCTGGACCTCGAGGGTGCTCGGCGCGCGCCCGGATCCACCGACGACCCAGCCCGAGCCGGCGAGGTCACCGCTCCGGGTCACTGCCCGCAGTTCGGAGCGCACGTGGCACAGTTCGATCGCGGAGCGCAGGTCGTCCACGACGACGGTGCGCGCCAGCAGCGCGTCGAGTCCGCCGCGCAGTTCCGGCGGGCAGTCGATCA
>NZ_PCZU01000163.1:458-988 GCF_002887785.1 Rhodococcus sp. ENV425 | reverse complement strand
GCCTCGATCTCGCCCAGCTCGATGCGCAGGCCGCGCAGCTTGACCTGGAAGTCCGTACGCCCGATGTACTCGAGTTCCCCGCCCTCGGTCCACGTCACCAGGTCGCCCGTGCGGTACAACCGCTCCCCGGGCGCGCCGAACGGCGACGCGACGAACCGGTCGGCCGTCAGGTCCGCCCGACCGACGTAGCCGCGGGCCAGCTGCACCCCCGCCAGGTACAGCTCCCCGGCCACCCCCACCGGGACCGGGCGCAGCCGGGCGTCGAGCACGTACACCCGCGTGTTCCACACCGGCGCACCGATCGGCACCAACACCACGTCCGCGTCGGTCACCTCGTGGAACGTCACGTCCACCGCGGCCTCGGTCGGCCCGTACAGGTTGTGCACGCTCACACCCGGCAGCACCGACCGCACCCGGGCGGCGACGGCGGCGGCGAGGGCCTCACCGGACGCGAAGACGTACCGCAACGACGAGATCCCGCCGACCGCGGACTCCGCGACGAACACGGCCAGCATCGACGGCACGAAGTG
>NZ_PCZU01000163.1:0-448 GCF_002887785.1 Rhodococcus sp. ENV425 | reverse complement strand
CCCGTACAGGTTGTGCACGCTCACACCCGGGACCAGCGTCCGCATACGCGCCGCGACCGCGCCCGGCAACGCCTCACCCGATGCGAAGACGTAGCGGAGCGCGGAGAGGCCGGCCACGGCCGGTTCGGCGACGAACACCGCCAGCATCGACGGCACGAAGTGCGCGACCGTCACCGACCGTGCGCGCATGACCGCAGCGAGATACCCCGGGTCACGATGGCCGTCCGGCGCCGCCACCACCAGCCGCGCCCCGACCTGCAACGGCCAGAAGAACTCCCACACCGACACATCGAACGTGAACGGCGTCTTCTGCAACACCACATCCTCGGCGGTCAGCCCGTACCGCCCCTGCATCCACACCAGACGGTTGACGATCGCCGCATGCGAGACGCCCACACCCTTGGGCCGGCCCGTCGACCCCGACGTGAAGATCACATACGCCGTGTTC
>NZ_PCZU01000162.1:5670-7615 GCF_002887785.1 Rhodococcus sp. ENV425 | reverse complement strand
GGGCGCCACCACCCGCACGATGGGCAGGGTGACGGAGGTCGAGCACGGCCACCGCCGCGACGGCATCGCCCTCGGGCTCATCGCCGCGAGCGTCGTCGTCGCCGGCACCGTCTGGTTCGCGGTCGGTGGCCCGCTCGGGGGCTGGCTCGAGACCGCAGTCCGCGCGGTCGTCGGCGGCGCCAGCGCGGTGCTGCCGCTGGCCGGCCTCGTGATCGCCGTCGTCCTCATGCGCACCGAGCCGCGGCCGGAGATCCGGCCCCGGCTCGTCCTCGGGTCGCTGCTCGTCGCGCTTCCCGCACTCGGCCTGTGGCACATCGCCTCGGGTATGCCGGACGACGGCCCGGGCCGCGAGGGCGGCGCCGGGTTCGTCGGCTACCTGGTGGGCGGACCCCTCACCGACGGTCTGACGGTGTGGCTGTCGGTTCCGTTGCTGCTGATGGCGGCCGGCTTCGGGATCCTGCTGCTCACCGGCACGACGATCCGGGAACTGCCCGGCATGTTCCGCGACTACTTCGGTCTGCACTACCGAGCCGACGACGAGTACGGCGAGTACGACCCGGACCCTGCCGGCGGCTACGACCCGGAGCGCGACCCGACCCTGTTCGACGCCGACGGCTATCCCGTCGAGCGGCGCACCCGGACCCGGCGGCGCACCCCGGTCGAGAACTACCCCACGGACGAGTTCGACGGCGACGCCCGCACCGAGGTGCTGCCCCTGTGGGAGCCGGATCCGGCGCCCGCCACGTCGCCGGCACCCGAACCCGAACCGGCGCCGGAACCGCCGCGGGCCCGCACCCGGCCCAAGGCGGCCCCCGCACCGGTCCCGCCGGCGGAGGAGCCGCCCGCCGACGACAAGCTCGAGCCGCTCGTGCCCGATCGGGTGGTCGAGGGCGACTACACCCTGCCGTCGCTCGGGCTGCTGCTCGAGGGCGACCCACCCAAGCAGCACAGCTCGGCGAACGATCAGATGATCGAGGCCATCACCGAGGTGCTCGAGCAGTTCAAGATCGACGCCGCCGTCACCGGCTTCACCCGCGGCCCGACGGTCACGCGGTACGAGGTGGAACTCGGCCCGGGTGTGAAGGTCGAGAAGATCACCGCACTCGCCCGCAACATCGCCTACGCCGTGGCCACCGACAACGTGCGACTGCTCGCGCCGATCCCCGGCAAGTCCGCGGTCGGCATCGAGGTCCCGAACTCGGATCGTGAGCTGGTGCGTCTCGCCGATGTGCTCGCCGCACCGTCGACCCGCAAGGACCACCACCCGCTGGTGATCGGGCTCGGCAAGGACATCGAGGGCGACTTCGTCTGCGCGAACCTGGCGAAGATGCCGCACCTGCTGGTCGCCGGCTCCACCGGCTCCGGCAAGTCGAGCTTCGTCAACTCGATGCTGGTGTCGCTGCTCGTGCGCGCCACGCCGGACGAGGTCCGGATGATCCTCATCGACCCGAAGATGGTCGAGCTCACGCCCTACGAGGGCATCCCGCACCTGATCACGCCCATCATCACCCAGCCGAAGAAGGCGGCCGCCGCCCTCGCGTGGCTGGTGGAGGAGATGGAACAGCGCTACCAGGACATGCAGGCCAACCGGGTACGGCACATCGACGACTTCAACACCAAGGTCAGGTCCGGCGAGATCACCGCGCCGCTCGGCAGCGAGCGCGTCTACCGGCCCTACCCGTACATCCTGGCGATCGTCGACGAGCTCGCCGACCTGATGATGACGGCCCCGCGCGACGTGGAGGACGCGATCGTGCGGATCACCCAGAAGGCCCGCGCCGCCGGCATCCATCTGGTGCTCGCCACGCAGCGGCCCTCGGTGGACGTCGTGACCGGCCTGATCAAGACGAACGTGCCGTCGCGGCTCGCGTTCGCCACGTCGTCGCTGACCGACTCCCGGGTCATCCTCGACCAGCCCGGTGCCGAGAAGCTCATCGGCATGGGC